>NZ_JCACKR010000016.1:0-7864 GCF_059505485.1 Stenomitos rutilans | reverse complement strand
AACTTTGAACGGTCTCTCGTGCAGCCAGTAAGCTAATGTGCAAGTGGTCTAATGTACGGTTAATTTTTTACAATCAGTCATCAGCGCACACGTTATGTCGTACCAGAGCTTTGAGTTTAATCAGTTCAAACAAATCAGTGCTGCACCACAGACAAAACAGCTTATTCGAGAACAGAACCCAACCTGGAATCGTTCAGCCAGGCGCTTGAGCCGTTGTCTTGGGGTCATTGCCTTGCTTTTGATCAGTGGACAAGGACTGAATGCCGCCGCATTGGCTTTAGAAGAAGCTCGACTCATGAGTGAGCCGATCTTACTGGCTCAGACACCGCTTTCGGCAACCATCCTTTACGTCAACCCAGCTTCTGGTACCGATGCCTCTAGAGCGGGGACCGAGAATACGCCCTACCGCACGATCGCCTACGCCCTGCGACAAGCAATGCCAGGAACCTACGTTCAACTCGCGCGAGGCAGCTACACGGAAGCATCGGGTGAGGTCTTTCCACTGACGGTACCGCCCGGAGTGGTGCTGCGGGGCGAAGAATCAGAAAAGGGACAGACGGTAGCAATTATCGGCGGTGGCAATCTCATCAGTCCCACGTTTGCCCGCCAAAATGTCACGCTTCAGGCAGGTAAGGATACCGAGATTCGCGGTATTTCAGTGACCAACCCCAACCTACGTGGTACAGGAATATGGGTCGAATCCGTCAATGCCAGGATTCAAAACTGCACGTTTAACCGCAACAATCGGGAAGGCATTTTCATCATGGGTACAGCTAACCCTGTCATTTCAGGCAGCGTGTTTACCCAAAATGGTGGTAATGGTATTTCTGTTGCCAATCGTGCCACTGGAGAAATTAGCGGCAATGTGTTTCAAAATACGGGGTTTGGTTTGGCGATCGGCGGTAGCGCTGCCCCTAGAGTCAATAGCAATCGCATCATTGAGAACACAGACGGTCTTTACATTAATGACTCTGCCCGGCCCATCTTGCGAAACAACGTCATTGAAAATAACAAGCGAGATGGCATTGTTGCTACCATCAATGCCCAACCAGACCTTGGCACATCTGGTAATGATGGCAACAACACAGTTCGCAATAATCGCCAGTATGATCTTAACAACACAACAAACGGCACGCTGTATTCAGTTGGAAACACGATGGATCCGAGAAAAGTGTCTGGTCGTGTTGCCTTTGTTGCGCCTGCGATCGCCTCTGGCGATTCGGAACAATTCACTGACGTGCAAGGGCACTGGGCGCAGGCTTACATCGCTGCTTTGGCGAAACGAAAGATTATCAGCGGCTTCCCCGGTGGGACGTTTCACCCCGATGACCCGGTTACGCGCGTGCAGTTTGCTGCCATCGTTGACAAAGCCTTCGCACCTTCAGCCAAACAGTCAGCGACACGCTTTAAAGATGTCAACAGCAGTTTTTGGGGCTACTCAGCAATCCAGTCCGCAGCAAGGGGGCAATTTATGCGGGGCTATCCGAACGGCGCTTTTCGTCCCAATCAGGCAATTCCGAGGGTTGAAGTACTGGTTGCTCTAGCCAATGGGCTGAGCTTCAACGCCAGCAGCACGGGTGCCCTTTCTAAATACCGCGACGCCGCACAGATTCCATCTTGGGCAACCACAGCCGTTGCCGCCGCCACCCAACGCAAAATCGTGGTCAATTACCCAACGCTGGTACAGCTTAACCCCACTCGCAATGCTACCCGCGCCGAAGTCGCCGCGTTTGTGTATCAGGCAATGGTCAACGCAGGCAAAGCAAACGCGATCGCGTCACCGTATATTGTGATGACTCCATAAAGAGTGAGGCAAGCCCGAAGGCTTAAGGCTGATTGCTGACCGCTGATTGCTTTTCAAAGCATCAGGAATCTGGCTTGCGTCCCGCTTTGCTTTCAAGGCGAAAGAGCCAGACCATGAGTGCTACCACACCAATTTGGAGTGCCAGATTTGGTAACGTATCGCTAACGTCTTGTCCTGCCAACAGTTTTGTTAAAAAAATAAACCCACCGATCGCACCAGATGCGGCAAAGCTAATGTACACAAACTTCCGCAATCCCCGGTAGGGCGCTTCTGCTTCCGCTTTCAAAAACGCATACTTCTCAGGGTCTGTCTGTTGCAGCGTTGAGCGATTGCTAACCCTTCCTGGAGGTTTTTCTGCCATCAGCTTACAAATCTTTCTAGCCCTACACTCTATACCCTACACCGATACTCCTTGAAATCACCAAGCCTGTTATACTGATTAATCGTTATGCCGATGTGGCTCAGTGGTAGAGCACTCGATTCGTAATCGAGCGGTCGCGGGTTCAAATCCCGCCATCGGCTTCAAGTGTACGTTCGCACATTAAATGTCGCAATTCGCGGATTGATGTCGTTCTGGCCTTTTTCTGGTTCGATTCGCGAATTAATGTCGCTTTTTAGTAAATTCATGCAGCTCGCGAATTAATATCGCTTTCAAGAACTCCTTTGCTTCCTTAGAAACAACTTCCTTAGAAACAACAGTGTTGTCTAATTTACGAATCGAGTGCTCCTTTCAGTCCCCCTCAAAATTCAAGCTCTATTCCTTCAACCCAATAGGCTGAGCGTAATACTCCCGTTCTAGAAATAAGCCCGCCCGCCTATCTCCGGGAGGGCAATGGTGACCTCTGCCAGCATCACGATCGACCCTCCATGCTGATACTTTCAGCCCGCCCACCTCTGGGAGGGCGATGGCGACCTGGATGGGTTAGACAGCGCCACTCGTATTCCACACTTTCAGCCCACCCACCTCTGGGAGGGCGATGGCGACTCCCAAAGCCAAAACCCTTGTCCTGCAAGCTTTCCAAAGTAAGTTTTGGCAAACCTGCTAAAAAACTGCCGTGCTACCTTCTTCTAGAGGAGGGCTTTGGTGCTTTCAAAGGGATGAAAGTCGCGCCAGCAGAGGGATTTTGGATTCTGGCAAACCTCCAGGGGTTTTTGACCTCGCTTCGGTTTGCCAAAAAAATGATGGAGGACTCCTCCTTGCTCGGAGGCGATTGATACGGAATCCGATTCAGATGCCTCTTTCTTTAGAGACCGCTATTCACAGGTGAACAGCTTTTTGCTCTGCCAGTGAGAGCAACAAATCGGATTCCGTATCAGCGGTAGCTGCCACTCCAGTCACACCGTCTGCTTCAATAAATTGAAGCGATGATGCTCCCGTACCTTCACACAGTGAAGGCTGAACTCACTTCTGCTGGGTGCGCACCTGCGCTACATTTGAAGAACGGACTCAACGAATGCAGCTTCCCATCCCCACACAAACCTCAAAATGAAGTCTGCGCCAAGACGGCAGTCAGTGAGCGGACAGCTACCAGGGTCGGAAAGCACAGTCGTCTTGCGACGACCAAACTGACCCTCATTTTTCACAGTTCAGCGGCTCAAAAAGCTTGAACTGAGGCGCTATTGTTCCGTATATTAACTTGTCCAGGTTCAAACGTACTAGCATGCACTTACTTTGTAGCGATCACACGGGCGTGATAGGCAGCGATCGCCATCTCTTGTGCTTGTGCTTGCGGTTTGCCTTGGAGCGGCTGAAAGCCTGACTCAACGGTGATGCCAAGTTGCTGCGCTTTACTACGGATCGCTTCAATGAGTCGGTTGTAGCTCCAGCGATGGATGTTCTGGCGGTGCTCTTTTGCGTACTTGTTTTGAACCTCAACTACGCTCGACTTCTGTGCTGCCTTTGCTGTAATTTCACTGGCGAGTAGTTCTCGCAGGTGTGTCAGGTTTGGAATCACGATGCTGCCTGCTTGATAAGTTTGGGTGAGTTGGATGATGGCCTTAGCCAGTAAGCGATCGACATACTGGCCCAGTTCTGATTCTGAAGGTTGGTACGCCACACCCCGTTGCTGATTTTTGTGACGTTGTAGAGCATTTTGCTGCTGCTGCTGGCGATGACGGTTGAGCAGGTGGTAGCGATCGCCCAGCAAGGTGCGAGGCGTGCAATAGGTCAGTGCATCGCCTGTGCTAGCATTGACAACGGCGGCTGTGACGGGATAAGCCAACCCAAGACTGAGTCCTACCAAAATTTCAGGTTTGCCCCAATAAGGTTTTTGGCCGGGACGATGGGGCAAATTTGTCGGGCGGCTAAGAGTGGAGGCATTGCGCTGCTGGAACTTTTGCTGGTGTTCTGTCAACTCGTGGTCAGAGGTTTCAAGAGTTCGGTTCCTGGTAGCTTTAGCTAGCTTCTCCTGCTAGACTTCCAGAGTGCCCTCTGCGGTCATCAAGCGAGTATCGAACGAGCAGTAAAGGGCAAGATGGTTTACATGCCAGGGTTCACCCTTACCCTCGCCTTCTCTCCAAGCCAGCATGGCTGAACTGAGGGTGAGTAAGCCTGCCGGATAGGTAGCTTTATTGGCTTGGTAGACTTGCCAATCATCTAAAAAACGCCGAAAGAAAGGCAGTTGCCGTTGGTCGCAGTACAACTGGAATAGGTATTCTTTGTTGGTCTTGAACCATTCTTTGATGTCAGGATCAGCCGCTTTAAGGTACTTATTGATGCCGATGAAGCTGACGGCAATTCTACCGTTTGCTGTCTTGCCCCAGAATACATCTGTAGAACTGCCGTAGATGATGGGATAGGGCAAAGAGGGGGGTCATGTGAGCAGTTTGGCTTGCCACTCGCGTGCTTGGGCGACGCTTTCGGAAACCTGCTGTGTCGCGATCGCCAATGTCTCCATAAACTCTTCCCCGGTTAGATCCCGTCCTTTCGGTAGGCGAGCCTGAAGCTGAGCCTCAAGTTGCTCGACCTCTTTCTGCTTGCGGTGAAGGCGGTGGGCAAATTTCTCTGGGTCTTCCTCAATCTCAAGGATTTTGCAGCCATTTTTGATCAGATAGGCGATCACGCAGCGGTTCAGGGTATCGTCTGTAGCATCATAAGCTTCAAACAAACGCGTCATGGGACTTGCTTTGTTAGCAGACTGAGCCTGCTGTGGTGCTGCCTTACGCTTCTTAGGGTTGGAAGCTGCTTGCGTTTCAGGCTCTATATTGAGTTGCTTCAGAACCGTTTGTGCCCTCTCTTTGATCGCTTCGAGAGTGGTGCTGCTGAGTTCAAGTAGTGCCGCATCACTCTTCACCACATTCAGCCACTTTTGTTTGCCATCCAGTCGGCGGCGGCGATTCTGCTGGAGCGCCAACCATGATTCATAGGTATAGGTCACCATCGAGATTGCCGAAGCGTAGAAGCGTCCAGGCTGCCCTGGATAAAGTGCCTTGAGTGGTTCACAAAGTTCTTTAACGACTTTTTCGGGGACAGTTCCTCGGCGTTGCCAGGTCTCAAAATCGGGATGCTGGCTGACTTGTTTCAGCAGATCGCTAACCAGGGGAGTATTGCTCTCGGTCATGAGGTGCCAGAGGTGGCGACGAACAGGCTCAGAGGCGACAAGGCGGCAATGAATGGTAATGATGCTCATGGTTGGCAATGACCCAGGGTAGCAAGCTACTCAAATGTTTTAGGTTGTCTGCTAGTGGTTCAAATGTACTGTTATTCTGTGAGGTATCATACTCTAAAGCTTGTCACAGTGACAAAATAGTTGGCATAACTCTTGCTCCTTCTCCGTCTCCTACACACTGGTGTGCATCACGGCTTTATCGGCTCTGGTGCATAACGAATTAATGGAACTTGAGGCATTTCTACGGCTTTGGGCGGTGTCACGGGAAGAACTAGCGTTCATCTGCGACTGCTCATTGACAACAGTTAACCACTGGTTTTCGCAGGGAGAGCATCGTCGGTTTCCCAATGAGAAGCATCAGCAAAAGCTGGCTCTAGCTCACCATATTTGGACGACGATCGAGACTGAGCCAGAGTATTTAAGGGTTTTGCGGGAAATGTATCAGAAGAAGCCACGGAGAATCGCTCTTTAAGGCTTGTCAGATGGCAAGTATTTCTTGTCATGTTGTCGAGGATCCGTTGTTGTTGCCCAAAGCTGTCAGCTTGTTAGTTTCGCCTCTGTAGCGGCATAGGGACATCAGCGTTCTGGCGAGTCGTGAAGGCTGAATTTAAAGCTCATTCGGAGGCGATCGCCCTCAGCCATCCCGCACCAGCCCGTAAAGTGCTTGGTTTTCAGGAGTGTCAGTTTTGCGATCTTCCAGAATCGTGCGGTCCAGAGCGAGTGGAGAAGCCACCGGATGAGCGCTTAAATGACCATGCTTTTTTTGGAGCATGAGTGCTGTAATTGCTGACGCGCAGAGCCTTTTTAAGCGGACTGTAATGACTCTTTAAAGAATCTGTTCGATCCGGCTGTGACTGTGGCAACACTGTATGGGGAGTTAAGGTAGTAGAACGTGCTCCCGTTGTGATGCTGCCCTATGCAAGCTTAGGAATACCGGATGGACGACTCAGATCGGCAACGAGTCCAGCACTTTCTCAAAACGTGGCAAGGCTCTCAGGGAAATGAGCGAGCCAACTATCAGGGCTTCTTTCGTGATCTGTGTGATGCGTTGGGAGTTGATCGCCCACCGCCAAAGGGCAATATTCCCGGCGATCCCTATGCTTTTGACAAGGATATTCGTGTCATTCATAAAGATGGCTTCAGCACGAACTACGCTGATTTCTACAAGGAAGGACATTTCCTGATTGAGGCGAAACAGGGCGGGAGTGCTTCTAACAAGGGCACAGCAAAGCGGGGTACGAAGACCTACGACACGGCGATGGAGAAAGCCTTTTATCAGGCACTCAGCTACACGCCGTTTTTGACGCAAAAGCCACCCTTTGTAATGACCTGCGATATTGGCTTCTCACTTTGAAGTGTGGATGAGCTTTAGCGGCAACTATGGTGGCTATGGGGCACGGGAAACCATTGTGATCGATCGACTGCTGGATGAGAAGGTCTTCGATCGCTTTGTTGCCATCTTCAACGATCCGCAAAGCCTGAATCCGGAGAAGTATCGGGCAAAAGTGATGCGGGAGGTTGCCGCTACGTTAGCGAAGCTGGCGCGGTGGTTAGAGGAGCAGGGCAATGAGCCGCAGGAGGTTGCCAACTTCTTGATGCGCTGTATCTTCACGATGTTTGCGGAAGATGTGGATCTGCTGCGAGGTGAGGTTTTTACGAAGGCGTTGAAGGAACGGTGGCTTACTGAACCAAAACTGTTTCAGCCAGAGATTGAGAGCCTTTGGCAGACGATGAACACGGGTGGCAATTTTGGGTTTGAGCGCATTTTGCGGTTCAACGGGAGCTTTTTTGCGGAGGCGACGGCATTTGACCTACCAAAAGCACAGCTAGAAACGCTGTATGAAGCAGCGGAAAAGGACTGGGCGGAGGTAGAGCCTGCCATTTTTGGGACGTTGCTGGAGCGGGCGCTGGACAAGAAGGAGCGGAGCCGCTTGGGAGCACACTACACGCCCCGATCCTATGTGGAACGGTTAGTGCGTCCAGTGGTGATGGAGCCGTTGCAAGAAGAGTGGCTGCTGGTGGAGACAGAGGTCGATCGACTGCTGATGCTGAAGGACGGGCAAGAGTCACCGACGAAGACGCAACGACAAAAAGCAGTGGATGAGATTGAGGCGTTTTTGGCGAAGCTGCGAACCGTTCGCATTCTTGACCCTGCCTGTGGGTCGGGCAATTTTTTGTATGTGACGCTGGATTTGCTGAAGACGCTGGAACGGGAGGTGGAAACCCGCCTGCTGGATGTGGTGGGGCAACGAGAGATTAACCTGTTAGAGGCGTTTGATCCACGGCTGGCAGGGCATAAACAGGTGAACCCAGCGCAGTTTTTGGGGATTGAAATTAACCCCAGAGCCGCCGCCATTGCCGAACTGGTGATCTGGATTGGGTATCTGCAATGGCACTTTGTGAAATGTCAATTACATAGACCGATTTCAAGCATCAATTTTCTCCTCCTTTT
>NZ_JCACKR010000015.1:0-7940 GCF_059505485.1 Stenomitos rutilans | reverse complement strand
GCAGCTTGATGGGACTTGAATTTCTTCTCCTCCACCGTAGTAACAAAAGAGGGGTTATGCAAGCCAAACACATCTGTAGCTGCTGGAACTAGCTGTAAGCTACTCCAAGTGATGCCTCGTTCGTCTGCCGCTAAGACGTTTCTCGCTCTATCAATCAGTTGCTACTCATGACACGCTCTATTGGAGTGGATTCAATTTGGACTGGGCGAGCCATAGTACAGTTACTGAAACTTAAATGGCTATGTTGCTGGCAAAATTAGATAGACCAAAGTGGCGTCAGACTCCTGCTGAAGTGCAGTTAACCCAATTTGAGACAAGAAGTAAAACGTCCTGCATATCAGAGTTAATGAGGCTCATTCCTGATCAGCTACTAAGGTTTTCAGTTCTGCCAATAACTTCTCCAGACGGCGTTGCTTTTTAGGATTAGTCCACACTTGTGATCGCTTAACCGATCGCAAGACGTCGTCAATTTGACCCTTTAACGATGAGTCTCCTACTTCAGCATTTCTTTTAGCCGCTTTGAGATTCGCAATTTCTGTTTTGATTTGAGCTAGAGAAAGGTCTTGCGAAACTGCCTCTACCAAAAGCTGATGTCTTTGCTGGTCATCTTTGATCCGAGCAATTGCCTGTGCTTTTGTATAAGCAATTTTTCCACTCCGGAGAGCCTCTAAAATCTCAGGTGGTAGGCGGAGTAGAGGGAGCCGTGTTGTAGCAAAAGACTCCCAAGAGATGGTTCCTAGTTCGGCAAACACCTTCTCTACAGCTTGAGCTGCCGAGTTAATCAAAACGTTTTGATTCGTGTTGCCGATCGCCTCATTTCGCATCCGGTAAAGAAGTGGGGGCACATCGATTGGGGGGATGTTGAGCCTCAGTCCCAGTAGCTGTAAGACACCTTCGGTCTCCTCTACTGGGTTCAAATCTTCCCGCTGCAAGTTTTCAACTAGAGCAAGTTGAAGAGAGTCTTCATCGCTCAGTTCCCGAATTGTTACCGGAACAGCCGTTAGCCCAACTTCTTTAGCGGCTCTAAACCTTCGCTCCCCAGCAACGAGTTCAAACAGTCCAGCTTTCCCTGTAGGGCGTACCAGCAGCGGTTCTAAAATGCCATGCTGACGCACAGACTCCGTCAATTGCAGCAGCTTTTGCGGGTCGAAGTAGCGACGCGGTTGGCTAGTCGGTAAGGTAATTGCCTCAATCGCAATGCTCTGGTTTCCAGAGACCAATTCAGGTTCAAATTTCCATTCATCCTTCAAACTATTTCGCCTTGCCATACCGTATCGCCTCTTCAAACAGACGGTCATAATCTTTTGCAACCGAACTGGCAGGTCCCCCTGGCATGGTGAACACAGTTGCTGCCTGACCAGGAGCATCAGCGATCGCTTGCCGCTGACAAATCACAGAGTCCAGCAACACAAACCCTTGCGTTTTGCTTAATGCCTCCTGAGCTTCTCTCATTAACACCGTTCCACGCGACGCACGGCTTAGAAACATGGCTGCTTTCGGCGATCCTGGCGAATCTTCTGCGCTTGATGAACCAAGCGAACAATGTCTTTGGCTGCAAGCAAGTCCACATTAGAAGGCTGGATGGGCACCAGCGCTAAATCGACACTTAACAACACCGACTTTGCTGGCTTTTGAGCTAGATGTATCGAGATTATGTCACGATCAGAAGCGGAACAACTACCTTTTAGAGCACATCACTTGTGAGCGATCGCCCGCTTTCCGCGCCTCAGGATTATGACGATTGGCTGCGCCATCTAAAAGAGCGCATTAGAACCGCTCAAGTTAGGGCTGCGCTTGCCGTTAACCAAGAACTGCTTCTTCTCTACTGGCAAATTGGGCGCTCTATCCTGGAACAACAGCAGCAGGAAGGTTGGGGGACGAAGGTCATTGAACGGTTAGCCAAAGATTTGAGAAAAGAGTTTCCTAATATAAAAGGCTTCTCTCGCTCAAATTTGGGGTATATGAAAGCTTTTGCTGAAGCGTACCCAGACGAAGCAATTGTCCAGCGCAGCGTTGGTAAATTACCTTGGCGGCATAATCTGGCTCTGATTGATAAGCTTAAAACTCAGGAACAGCGACTTTGGTATGCCGAAAAACAGTGGAGAATGGCTGGAGCCGGGATATTCTTGTCTACCAAATCGAAAGCAATCTGTTCCAACGGCAAGGAGGTGCCATTACCAACTTTGACCGTACTTTACCCCAAGCACAATCCGACCTAGCTAACCAGTTAGTCAAGGATCCTTACAGTTTTGAGTTTCTGCCATTACAAGAAAACGCCCAAGAACGAGAACTTGAGCAGTCGCTAGTGACGCATATTCGTGACTTTTTAATGGAATTAGGGGTTGGGTTTTCTTTTGTTGGTAGCCAGTATTACCTTGAAGTCGATGAGGAAGCTTACTATCTGGACTTGCTCTTCTACCACCTCAAGCTGCGCTGTTTCATTGTCATTGACCTGAAAATGGGCGAGTTTCAACCTGAGTACTCCGGCAAAATGAACTTCTATGTCTCAGCAGTAGACGATCTGCTACGTCACTCAACTGACAATCCAACAATCGGGTTAATCCTCTGCAAATCCAAGAGCAAGACAAAAGCAGAGTACGCTCTACGCAACCTGAATACTCCAATAGCTGTGACGACTCACCGATTACCAAAGTCACTCAAAGAGAACTTACCAACGGTGCAGCAGTTAGAGACAGAAATGAATGCTGCGATCGCTGAATTGGCAGAGCAGGCAGAGCAAAAGTCGGACGCAACAGACAAGTAGAATACAGTCAGTTTCCAACAGCTCGACCAACATGTCCGCGTCACTGTCGGCGCTGTTCTAGTGTGCTTCGCATAGGCGGAATAACCATGTCTTGTGCCGTTAGATGCCCCTATTCAGCTTAACTCCCTTCACTCCAAAGTTATGCCAATTGTAGGCAGACGAACTCCTCCATTTGCCCTGTTAGGGATGATTGAAGCGAAGCTGTCATAAAGTGACACGTTCGCTTCAATCACCCTGTGTAAGTAATTCATCGTGCTAATTGTGCTACACAAGTGCTGTTATGGCACGAACGAATTGTTCTGGTTCAAAGGGTTTAGTCATATGCGATTGATAGCCACTCATGATGGCTTGCTGCCGATCTTCTTCTCTGGCATAAGCTGATAGCGCTATCGCGGCGACCTGTCCACCTTCTTCAGCAGGTAAAGCGCGAATCTGTCGAATGAGAGAATACCCATCGACTTCGGGCATACCAATATCACTGATTAATATATCTGGTTGAAACGCGGCTAGACTGGCTAGCACTTCAGCGGCAGAATCAACCGTCAAAACCTCTGCTCCGTATTGAGTGAGTAATACCGTTACTAGTTCACGAGTATCCGGTTCATCATCCACCGTCAGAACTCGAACCCCAGTTAGGTCGGGTTCTTGATTGGATGAGTCCTCAGGCTGTCTCTGCTCTAGTTCAGCATGAAGCAAAGGCAATCGTAGGGTAAACACGGCCCCCTGTCCCTCCCCCTGGCTATCTGCCCGAATTGTACCCCCTTGTGCTTCTACCAACTGACGGACGATCGCTAACCCCAACCCTAATCCACCATACTTGCGAGTAGTGGAAGCATCTTCTTGCCGAAATGACTCAAAAATGTAAGGCAGGAAGTCGGGATTGATGCCTTTGCCAGTATCGCTGACGGTGATTTGAGCATAAGTTGGGGCGTCGGGAGTGGGGCGTCGGGAGTGGGCGTTTTCTTCCCGATTCCTGATTCCCGATTCCCCACTCCCTTCCGCTGATAAGCGAATCTCAACTCGTCCACCAGTTGGGGTAAATTTGATCGCATTCGACAAGAGGTTCCAAACAATTTGTTGGAGTCGAGTCGCATCTCCAGACACTTGACCAATGTGAGGCAGCACCGGATGCAGGAGAATGTTTTTGGCAACGGCGGCTGCCTTCACGGTATCGATCGCCGCTTCGATCACAAACGCGAGATCGACTGGTACCACTTCCATGCTGAGCTTGCCCTGGAGAATTTTGGCTACATCCAGTAGATCATCAATGAGTTGGCACTGCAATTTGGCATTGCGTTCAATGGTGGACAAGGCTTCAGCCGTTTTAGCCGCATCAAATTTGCGAGTTTGCATGAGTTTTGCCCATCCCAAAATGGGGTTGAGGGGCGATCGCAACTCGTGAGACAGAACAGACAGAAATTCATCTTTAATGCGGTTCGCTCGTTCGGCTGCCAGTCGTGCCGTTTGCTCTAGCTGTAACAGACGATCGCGTTCCTGTTCTGCTTGCTTCTGCTCAGTGACATCGCGTGAGGTTGCCAGGAGTTGGATTACCTGCCCGCCCGGATTTAGAATGGGGGTTACTACTACATCCCACCATTTTGGCGTTCCTTTAGCTGTAGGGTAAAAGCCCCGAAAGCGACTAGTTTCACCTGCCTTAGCCGTTGCAATTGCGGTTTTTGCGGCGGTGCGATCGTCTTCCTGCCAGAAACAAAACCAATTGGCGTTGAGGTAGAGGGAAGTATCCTCGCTTTCTAACAGGTAGAGTCCACCTGGATTGACATACAGGATTTGTCCATCGAGATCTAAAAGCGTGATGCAATCAGAACTACTCTCTAAGATGCGTCGGAAGCGTTCTTCACTCTGCTGGAGTGCCTCCTCGCTCCGATGCAGGCGATGCCGCAGTTCAACGTTGGTGATCGTAGAGTTCAGGGCAACTCGGAGGCTTTCAGAACTTAACTGCTCCTTGACTAAATAGTCCTGTGCGCCTGCTTTCATCGCTTGTACAGCAACGGCCTCACTTCCTTGTCCCGTTATCACAATGGCAGGTAGGTGAGTCTGTTGCAGCAAGGATTGTAAGTGAGACAGAAACTCCAGTCCATCGAGATCGGGCAAGCGATAGTCCAGCAATACGGCATCCGGTTGGTGCTGTTGCCACAGTTCCAGCCCCTGTCGTCCTAGGGATGCTTCCAGAATTTGATACGAATACTTGCGATCGTGCAGCAGGTACCGACGATACAGTTCCCGGTCCTCTGGGGAGTCATCCACAACTAAAATGGTGCGGGTGGATTGAACCATGATTAATCTTCTGACTGATCGGGCAAGGTGGTCACTTCAAACCAGTAGTCTAAAAGGGTCTGAACGCCTCGCTTGAGTTGAGCAAAGTCAATGGGTTTGACAATATAGCTGTTTGCTCCGTACTGGTAGCAATCTTCAATGTCTTTAGGATTGTTAGAGGTTGTAAAAACGACAACCGGAATGGTTCTTAAGTTCTCATTTTGCTTAATACGACGCAAGACTTCCCGCCCATCGGTGCCTGGCAGGTTGAGGTCAAGCACAATCAATCCAGGACGGAGCGCACTTTCACGACTGCTGTAATGACCCGTTCGGCAAAGAAAAGCCAGTGCCTGATCGCCATTGATGCATCGCTGTACTGGAACGGTTAGGGGCGATCGCTGCAAGAACCGCTGTAGCGCCTCAAAATCTTCGTTGCTGTCTTCCACTACTAATAGGGGCGGCGTTGGCTGGGCAATGGAAGTGGAGCTGAGCGTCATGCAGTTACCTCTGGTACTAGAGTGAAATAAAACGTGGTGCCTTGGCCTGGAGATGAGTCCACCCAGACTTTCCCCCCGTGCCGTTCTGAGATTTTGCGGACGATCGTTAACCCGACTCCGGTGCCACCACCAAACTCATCCCGTCCATGCAAACGGCGAAAGATTTGAAAAATTCTGTCAAAATGCGTCGATTCAATGCCAATGCCATTGTCACGGACGTAAAAGACAGGAAGAAGGGGAGCGGGGGAGCGGGGGAGCGGGGGAGAAGAGGAAGGCAAGCTGCGTTTCGTCTCCGTGTCTCGTCCTCGTGTCTCCGTGTCTCCCGCTTCGATGTAGCCAATCTCCACCCATTTCTCAGTTTTGTCGTTGTATTTAATCGCGTTGCTGATCAGGTTAGTAAAGAGTTCAGTGATCTGAGCACGATCACAGTTCACACTGGGCAGAGGGTGGGGAATGCGAAATTCAATGTGGCTCTGGGGCCGGGCGATCGAGAGCGTGGCGATGACCTGCTGCACTAGCTCATGCAGATCGATAGGTTGCCGCAGCAGGTCGGCACGCCCCAACCGGGAGAAATGCAGCAGAGAGTTAATCAGGTCTTCCATCCGCTGCGTTAGCCGCACCAGGGTTTGCAGTTTGGCAATGCCGCTATCATCTAAGACCTCTACGTAGTCTTCCATCAGAAAGTTGGCGTAGTTGTGAATGCCCCGCAGCGGTTCTTTCAGGTCATGGGAGGCCACATAGGCAAACGAATCGAGTTCTTCGTTACTGCGCTGCAATTCAAAATTCATTGATGCTAGTTCCTCTGCTTGCCGCAGCACAATCCCCACAATCAGGTTTCGCAGTTCAGCCACCGCTTCCATTTCACACGGCTTCCACGGGTGAGAGCGTCCTCGCACCGTTTCCTGCCACAGGGCAAAAGATTTACGCGGAGACATACGGACTTGACCATCGTCCAGCACCTCAACGGACTTGTTGGGGTTGCCGCCCCACTTCACGGTTTGAATGATCTCTGGGCGAAACCAGAGCACGTAGTTGCGCTGAGCACGAGAAATTTCCAGGGCTAACACACCACTGGCGATCGCCCGAAAGGATTCAGCCGTCGGATACGCTTGGGAGAGCGATCGAGTTGCAAAGAGTCCTTGACGCAAATGTGGTTTTAACCAATCCAACAGGGCATAAATCTCTGCCTCTGAAGGCGTGACCCCAATTTGAATACATTGGTCGCCACTGCAAATCGCGGCTCCGGTCGCACTTACCAGGTGAAGCAATTGAGTATCCAGTTGTACCATGCCATTCAGAACGTGATCCGCTTTGGACAGAGTTTCGACGAACTGAGTCTGTAATGATTTCAACCGTTGTTTGTAGTCACTGTCTTCGCGAGTTTCCTTATTAGACAGCTCCGCAGACATCACCTGCCCAATGAATTCACACAGCGTGCGGATGTGGTAAGGCGTATAGTTGGGTGACGAGTGATGACAGGCAATCAAGCCCCAAAGCTGCTGATCCTGCAAGAGAGAAATCGACATGGAAGCCGTGACTCCCATGTTGTGCAGATATTCCAGATGACATGGAGATACACTTCGCAACGTTGAAAAGCTTAAATCCAACGGTTGATTCGTCAATGGATTGTTGGCTGGAATCAATCCCACAGGTTGGTACTGAGCGTCTGGAATCAGCCGCAACCAATTGAGTGTGTACAGGTATCGAGCTTGTTCGGGAATGTCGAAGGGTGGGTAGTGCAAATCAAGGTAGGGTATTTCATGGTCAGTATCTTCAGCGATGACGCGACCGGCTCCTTCTGAATTCAACTGATAGACCATGACCCGCTCAAAGCCAGTGAGGCGGCGAATCTCTTTCACAACCACCTGGCACATGTCTAGCAACGTGCTGGCTTTTTGAATTTGAGTAATGGTGCCTTTGACTTGATGATAAAAATCAAAGAAGTCCAGGTTTCCGGTTGCTGGTTTTGGCTCCAGTTCCAATAGCACCACGCCATCCGAACGATGCACAATGCCATCAAAAGCGAGCAGGCGTTCCGGGCGCTGAATAGATAGGTTAAGGGGATTGATACTCTCAAAATCCTTCGTCAGGCACTGCCGAATCTGCTGAACTTGCGGATTATCGAGCAAGACTGCGAGGGATTTATTCAACAACTGTTCTGGTGAACGACCAGTTATCTCTTGGGTGTTATGGCTCACCTGAATGATTTCGAGGGTTGGTTCTTTCAAGACCAATAGCACCCCGTGTGGCTGAATCAGTCCCAGAGCATGGATGGGTTCGCGATCATAGTTAGTCAAATCAATGTCGGTTAGCTCAGTGGCTGCATCCATATCTTTCCAGGCTCATATGCTTAATCCCTCTTTTGTTACTACGGTGGAGGAGAAGAAATTCAAGTCCCATCAAGC
>NZ_JCACKR010000014.1:0-8124 GCF_059505485.1 Stenomitos rutilans | reverse complement strand
AAGCGTTTGACACCTATCGTGATACCAAATTGCACGAATGGGTCTCCGACCCGCAGTTAACCCAATGGCTTCAGCAAAGGCTCAGAGGAGTGGGGGCTTTACCGCCATCAGCACCAGAACTTATTGTGCCTGCAACTAGCCAGCAAACGTAGCTTCGCTTCGGACCAACTGATGAGAGCCTTACGGTGTGTGGCTGTAGTATCTGCATAGTTAAAGCAACTTAATCGGGGAAAAATCAGTCGCACTAAAGTTAGTAGTCAGAGCCACAAGCAAATTTTCCAAGCATTCGATAAGCCATTGCATGACACCCTGCGCTTGAGAGCGATAGTGATCGAACAAAAGGAAGAAACGCTGTTCTAGATACGGTTTGACTCGGTGACAAAGCAGCACTATTTTAAGCAGCAAGCGAATGGTTAAAGTTGGTCCAACGTTATTCAGTAGATCAAGAAAGACGTAATGCTCTCTTGGTTGCTTACTTTCTACGATAAGAAAATTTAGTAGTTGTCTACAAGTATTGACCAGAAGCTGTTCATTAGGGCGCTGGGAGTCATGCTGCGGGGAAATTCCTTGCAGTGTAACCCGGAGCTGCCGATTAAAGCTGTGCTTACCATACTTGAAGTCAACGGCAGAAGTTAGATATTGATAGAGCTCATCTTTGAATTCTGCAAAAGAATCGAGTTGGCTACTATGAGCCAAAAAGCTTGCTGCCAAATCTTTTTCAGTGTGAGAACCCGCCACGTTGCCCGAAAACTGTTTAAGTGAAAAGACTAATTCCTGATCATTCAAAAGCGTTGGATTGGTAACGGCCTGCGTAACCAGGAGACTATTCTGGGCTTGCTGCACCTGAGCAGTGACATACTGAGCGAGTTCAACCTCGAATTGCTGCTGCTTTTGCAGCTTGATACGCCGGACGATTTCTTCAATTTGACGTGCCGTATCAGCACTATCTCTACTAATAAAATAATTGTCGTACAAGTAAGGATAACGCTGTATCAAATCACCCAAGGGACTGTTTAGATCCCGATTCACCGTGGGCGGAAAGAGGCTAAGCAGTGCCATACTCTGCGAAAGGTCTTTCAGAACGGAAAATTGCTCTGTTTGAGTAAAAGCCCTTAATCGCTCACTTAGATGTCGCTGCTGTTCAGGCTGCTTTGAGTTGGGTGAAACCGATTCAAGTCGTTCAAGAAAGGCTGGAATCGCTTGATGCAGCATAGGGCGCATCGCCCAGCGGTTCAGAATGATGTAGCAACAACGATTGAGGATGGCGTTAAAGTTCTCAACAGGGAAGCTTGGAGCGGAAATCTTCTGCAGCACTAACTGGATGCCTGCATCGGTTTCTTCTGCAGCATCAGTGAATAAGCGATGAAACCGCTTTGTCAACTGTGCAGGCGAATCAACTCTGACACGGTTCAGTAGATAGGAATAGAGAACTTCAGGTTCTTGCCGGTCTAAGCTCAGCTCAGCAAGAACTGGAGCATAAGTATCAGATGGTTGTTCTTCTAAAATACGAAGCTGATCGGCTCCAGCTAGAATCACCTGATCGCGTTGGGTTCCCAGTTGGGCTTGTGGTTGAGCTGCTTGGAACGATAGTCCTAATTCATCGCGGAATTCAGGATCGTAGTGTGCCGCCTGCCACTCTCTAGCAGCTTTGACTTGTGCGACCGTGAGGTGGTGTGCACCTGTAAAATTAGCGCCTTTGAGATTGGCATTGTTGAGGTCGGCACCAGAGAGGTTGGCAGCACTTAAATCAGCATCAATGAAAAGCACTCCTGCCAAAACAGCGCCTTCAAGGTTCGCGGAGCGTAGGTTTGCTCCCTCTAAACTGCTTCCAGGTTGAAGGGTAATGCCAGACAGATCACTCCCCTCAAAGTCTGTAAGTGGATTCAGCTCCAGCGTACGGGCCAGCTCAAAGAAGTCATCGCTGTCTCCATTGACGACGTGCCCAATCGCTACCTCTAAGTCCAGGGGCGAAGTACCCGTGAGTCCTTGAGCGTCAGCCATAGTACCATCTCGTCGTGCTTAAGCCGCCTGCCAGTTGGGGACCAATATGCTTAAGCGCGATCGCCCGTTCGATCAGTGCCAGTCTGTTACGTGTAATGTTCGGTGTCCAACCAAACTTTCCCCAAGTCAGCCGAATATCCTCGGCCCTTACTGCCAGACAAGCAGACAACGTCGGATTCTTTTGTCCAAGCGCTTCAGGAGGGTTAACTCTAGGTGTAGGAGCAGACAGCAATTCACTCCTATGCGTCTTTCCTTCTTGCTCGAGCAAAATTGGGGCATCCCCTTGCACCACCTTCTCCATGGGCTCAAAGTTACTGTCAATGGAGACGATGCCCAGTTTCTCACGAGCAAAGGATCCTTGCAGAATTGGGCCTCCATCCTTCACCTCAAAGATCCAGGTAGGCGAACCCTCACCACCAGCGTGGTGAATCTGAAACCGCTCGGTTGTCACTTTCTCAACCGTCTTACCTGACCCCTTAAAACCAACGGTGCTGCTGCCTGTTCCACCGGGTTTCTCACCCACCGAGCCTCCCAGTGTGGCACCGATCTGAGTTTCCGTTGCCCGTTCCCGTTGAGTTTCCACGGTCACCAAGCGCTTCAAGGGAGCGGTGAGCAATACTTTATCTAGCGGCAGCCGACACTTCATAAGTGTGAAGCGCAGCTCGCAGCGTCTGACACCGAAAGTTGCAGTTCCCGAGGGAATCCCTAAGACTCTCGCTCCCGGAATCGCAATTTCCTGCTCCCCACTGAAGTTGATCGTTAGACTCATTTGAAGTGACGGATAAGGGCTTTTACCGTTACTAGCAGCAGGGAGAGACGGTAACGCAAAGGGATCGGGTGGTGAAAGATCTAAGTCCTTTACGACCTCGGTCTCCAAGTGCAGCTTCATAGCAGCACACGCCGGAAAGCGATTTTCAGTCTCCGGTTCTACAAGGGTGGTCATGAGTGCAGGGCAAGCGACGTTGGTAGAGCGTTGAGAGACTTATAGCCATGAGTCTCTCAACGCAATCATGCCATAGCCCTCAGATATTGCCTAGAGGAATAAAAGTTGAACCAAGTGCGGGTACTAAAAGGGAGAACAGGGACTTCTCAGCCTCCATCTTGCCTTTCTGCGGCGCTTGACAGAAGGGCCGGTTAGTTGACCTTGCAGTGGTGCATAGCGAAAACCGGCTTGGTTGCGCAACCGCCTCCAACGGCAAAGCGCTTGGGGACACAGCTCAAAGCAGAGTAGAGTGGAGTGCCTGGAGGGTTTCAGCCCTCCAGGCACTCTGCATGATGAGCTTAAACCGCCGCACCCGAACCCTCCACACGCTAAAAAATGAGTATTACTTAGAAGTCGAAGGACTCAAATACCGCATTTTTGAGTTTGACCACGGCAAAGTGCAAGCAGACGACCAATATGGTTCGGCACAACTCTTTCGCTATCAAACCAACCTTGACGGCTTTGATGGCTCCGTCTACGCTGGCACCCTGCAGATGGAAACCAAGCTGGTTTAACTGCTATGGCACTTCGGGTCGGAGCCCACGCTGACATTGATTACTACCTCGAAAGGAGTCCGTTATGATCGGTGTATTCATAACATTTCGCTACGGAGACCATTTCGATGAGCAAGCCGTGCGGCAGATTGCTGAGACCGCACGCGCAAGGTTTGAGGGCATGCCGGGATTACGCTCGAAGGCGTTCACGCTCAATGCCGACAAGCGTGAAGCTACGAACTTTTACGTTTGGGAGTCAGAGGACGCAGCCAAAGCGTTCTTTACCGATGAGCTTGTCGAGCGGGTAACGGGTCTCTACGGTGTACGCCCTAGCGTCGAGTTCGTGCAGATTGCCTCGCTTGTGGAGAACATCCGAGCGTGACGTGGTCAAGGTTCAATGAGTCGTCGTACAGAAACTCCTGTTAAGGTGAGAACACCTGCTGAGCAGACATTTTCCAAGACAGTTCTCAGTTGCACTGAGACGTGCCAATGCGGTCTAAGTGGGCTCTAAACTGAGTTGCGGCAAAGCCATGATCCGTTGTTCTTCAACCGGCCCTTCTGCTGCGCGTTGCAGTTAACCCAGTGGACGAAGCAAAGGCTAAAGAAGTAGTTTTTTTTACTCCAAGCAGCACCGCTCGCGCTCGCCCAGATCCGGCAGCCGACTCTGTAGCTCAAACAACAACAGCTCCCAACCAGCTTGAGTCAGCGCCGCTTCTGGTTGCTCACAGACTTCCAGCATAAAGCGGGTGCGCTGGTCCCCTGTCCAGCCTAATTGGTGCACTTGCTGGTCGATCGCCGCTTGAATGGACTCTAAGGCGATGGTCTGCTGCTGTACCACCGCCCGCAACAACACGGGTTCATCCAAAAACGTGGTCAAGTCCGGTCGGACATACCAGTCGGCTTGCTCCAAGGCAAAAGCTGGTGGTGGCGCGGTGAAATAAATAGCATCGAGTTCGTCCTCGACTGACAGCCAGCCCACCATGCGTGCCAAGGACAGCCAGTCTTCCTCCTCAGGCTCCAGGTAGCGAGCACCGACTGCCAACAAGTCCACCTTTGCCAGCGGATTATAAACACCAGCAGACCACGCCAGCGCCGTCTCTTCGGGATGTTCCTGCTGGTATTGGGCAAAGAACGCTGCCACTTCTGCCTGCATGGCCAGATCCACGTCAGGCTCCTGCACCGGCTGTTGCGGCACAACACTCAGTTGCCGAATTGCTTGCAAAGCAGTCTTACCACTCCGGCGCTGCGGTTGCGATCGTCCAAAGCCAACTGGCATCACTGCCTCCTTGCTAGAACAACCTTCGGGTTGCTCCGGTGCCACGACATCTGTACCGACGAGCCTGACCGATTCTTGCAGCGCTTGAGCCGTAAAAAACTGCTGCGCTTCTGCTACTAGAATCGAGTCACCACTGTCCAACCATACCTGCATCTTAGCAAGTTGCTTCTCAGCTCGGTCAGGCTTGCAGTGAGCCGCTGCGACAGCGATACCTGTGGAGAACCCCCCAGACCCCCCAACTTCTAGAAACCCCACCGCTTGCCCTTGAGGGGCAGCGGGATGGGGCACAAGCTTATTGGTATCCATAGGGTGGTAGTCTTCTCCCTGTATAGGTTCTAGCGCTTCTGCATGGATGGAATCTGCGTCAACAGGGTGGTAGCCTTCTCCCTGTAAGGGTTTGAGGTGTTTTGGATGCCATAACTCCTTGTATTTATCTAAGGTTTGATTCCCGATCCCATAGACTCTAATGGCTTCTCTACGGGCGGTCGTTGTCTCTGGCAAAGCATGGCGTTGCCGCAAGTCAGTGAGAGCGTGCTGGATGCGCTCGCGAGCGGCTTGCGACTGTGCCTGGTTCCAGTTCGGCTTGAGGGGTGCGAGCGCTTCTGATAGGGGTGCCGTCTTTGCCTGATGTTTGGTGCCAAAGGGGTAGTAATGGCTTGACTGAATGGAGCGGGTGTAGAACATGGCTCGCTGTTCCAGGTCTACCTGATGGCTGCAATACGCCCCAAAGCCAGGGAGCGATCGCGCCACTTCACAGATGGCGGTGGCTAAGTCTTCGCCAGTGAGGGGTTCGGAGCCACGCTGGACGTGACCGAAGATGTATTCCCGCATGGCAATGCGTCCCAACAGGTAGTTGGTCTGCCCGGAATCCGTCCATCCGGCTAACACTTCAGTGTTCAGGTCGTGGAGAAACTTCTCGGCTTTGCCGGAGAGTTTGTACCGTTGGCGCTTGGTCTGTTGCAAGACCCGTTTGAGTGTGCGCTGGTTGATCGCGTTGCGGTGCTGGGCAAACTGCCAGCGCTGCACGAAGGTGGTTTGTTCGCCATAGATCGGTTGAAAGTCACTATTGAGCAGGTAGGAGCCTGCTTGCAGCGGGAGGCGATGGGCAGCGTAGAGGCTGGGCGCTTCGCTGCAGGGTTTGGGGTTGGGAAACAGTTCGAGTTGTCCCGGTTTGAGTTTGAACCCGGCGTTAGCGAGCAAGGTGGAGACGACCTGCGCGATCGCCCACGTTTCTTGCGCTTTTTGGAAGGGTAGGTAGAGGTGAATGCCACCGCTGTAGCTACTGGTAACAGCAACGGTTTCGACTAAGCCTAATGGCTCTAAAGCGGCTAGTAGGCGTGGGATGGCGTAGCGATCGCGATGGGGATGATAGAGGCTACCCCTGTCGATGTCGAACAGCAGGTAGTCGGTTTGTTTGCCGAACCGGACGCCATATAAGTAAGCGCCTTCTTGGAGCAGGCGATCGCTCAAGGGGTGCCTGTCTTCGGTTTTCCAGTCGGGGCGATCGCCCCGACTGGATGTTCGGCATAGATGAAGTCAAACCGATGCGGAAAGAGGTTCAGAAACACATCTGGTTCCTGAATTGCTTGAAATTGAGGGTCGGGGAGGTTCATCAATTACCCCCCCTGTCTATGACAATATTTTGTAGGGCAAGGTTCTCCCTGCCTTGTATTCTTTGATGCACAAACTTACTCCTATGGCTGGAACAACAGCGGATAGGAAGCCATGCAAAAACTAGAGCAATTCAGCAAAAAGGTTGCACCTTTTGACAAATTGCCACTAAAATTGGCATAGCAAAGCCGGTGACCTAATATCTCGCTCGACCAAAGCTCTGATTAGCGTCCCTGCTCCTATCTTTCAATTGAATAACAAGCCTTTCGACCCCTGCTGTACCACCAGTTGGGGTTTTTGGCTTCTAGGACTGCCTAGAACATGACGGACACTCCTCTCGCTTCAAACGTGGAAACTTGTGATTCACTAGCAGCTCGCGCTGTGGTGGGAGCGTTGCTGTGGTGAAGTATCAATGATCTAACCGCAGATCCTGTCCACTGGCAAAGTTTTTCAGCCACTGCCGCTGCGGTCCTGTCGGTCAGCCACTTGGACTCAGATGCTGGTCGGAGGTTAGCCATGCCTACACCTGTCCCCGCAGAATCTGCTCAGCGGTCAAACTGATGGCCGGAAACAGTGCTGAGCGCAGACGATCGCGCCCTCTAAACTCACCGATTAAAGCGTATTGCTTGCCCTCCAGCTGGAGTACGGTAATCAGTTGCGCTTCGGGGTCAATCAGCCAGTACTCAGGAATACCGCGCCGTTCGTATTGAGCACGCTTAGCTTGATAATCGCGTTCTCGGTTCACATCACCAGGGCTCACTACTTCAGCAACCAACAGTGGGGGACGCATCGCCAGTGTAATGGTCAGTCGTCGCTGTGTCAGGCTGAGATGCTCTTCATGCAGCACGACCAAATCAGGGAAGCGGTTGCGGGGGGTGCCCAGTTGCAAGACAGGCACTTCAAGCTCACAGGTATGAATCGCCAGCTGTCGCAGTGGTATGGCACCACTACTGGCCAGCGCAAACAGCAAGAAGCGGGCAAGAAAATCGTTTTGTTCTGACTCTGGCGGCAATTCAATCCACTCCCCATCCACAAATTCATGCCTGGCATCGGGCAAGTCTGCCACCTCATCCTGTGCCAGGTAATCCTCAAAACTGATTGGCTTGATGGCTGTACTCATGGCGATCGCCTTCACTTCTTATTTAGCTGGCTCAGCGGGCTTCAAATCTAACTCACCGCGCTCTTTTGCCTCTCTAAGTGCAGTTTCCACTAGAAAGGCAGCAAGATTTGCAGTCGGTCTACCCTGCCGCTCTGCCCATTTTTCTAACTCCTCATACACGGTGTCTGGGAGTGTCAGATTAACGCGCTTACTCACAGCATCTTGAGTCATATGATGTAGCCCCATCGTACACCTGAGTTACTGAAAGCGATCGTCAGTGTATTTATAACACTGATTCGCGTTAAAAAGTAACTTTTTAGTGTTATATTTGTTCTTGCTTGAGGCGACATCGCTGCGAAGTTGGATGACAACGCTACGAAGTTCATAGTGATGCCCCCTATGAAGTCCTATGACAACGCTATGAAACCCCTATGAAGCGGAGAAAAGCAATGGAACGCAGGCATACCTTACGGTCGATCGCGGCAGCCACTGAACGCGACAAACGTACAGTGCAGAGCTGGTTTAGAAAAGCCAGTGATGCTTGCCAGGACGAAGTGGGAGCGCTGATTGATGGTGTACGGTACTTTGACGATGACGAGCGCGATCAGAGGCTGTTTGAAAAGCCGACTAGACCGTAAAGAAGCTCACACGGTTAGGCTGT
>NZ_JCACKR010000013.1:0-8228 GCF_059505485.1 Stenomitos rutilans | reverse complement strand
AGCATCTTAGTCTATGCTTCCTCGTTTTACCTCCCCGCAACACCTATTGAGCCAAAGCTGATAGCTGATAACTAATAGCTCTAAGAGATTGTCGATTGATTGTGTACGTCTACTTGTGGTAGCTCAATCCTGGTTCGGTGCCTTGGTGGCACTCTCACTTGATTCACAGCAAGCTGATCGATTTAATCGATCAGCTTGCTGTGAATCAAGACGAGCCTTGCGAAATCAACCTTTGAGGCATTTGCTATCACGTCAATGTCGTCTCCTAGTTTTGTAAACCAACTTGAAAACTCTGACTCACTCATCTTCTTGACAAACGTTGCATAACCGATGCAGTCATAGCCAATCACCTCACTGTTGGAGCGAGGAATGGTCATAATTTCTCCGATCGCTCGCTGCTCGCCATTAAAGAGGCGAAAATTGCTTCCAGGTTTGTACCCTCCAAAGGCTTGATTGATACTGGCTAGCAGTTCACTCAGGCGACGATTTTGTTCTAGATCACCCAAATCTAAAAACTGAATCTCTCGGCGTAGAATCTCTACCCAGCCAAGATACTCCGCCACAACATAGAGAGTGTTGTAACGTGCATAATTCTGTGCAGAAGGTGATTCACGGTAGAAACGCTCTAGAAACCTGTTCTGATGAATGTTAAACAGGCGACTTTGCAGATCGATCGCCGATCGCAACAACGGATCACGATACTTAGACATTAAAGTAGCCGTCTGAGCTTCCCGCGATGCGGCTTCGCGCTGTTTGGTCAGTCGATCGTTTAAGTGGGCAATCCGACTTTGACCGTAAAGACTGATGATCGCGCTAATCACCGCAACAATAGCAGCAATGCTCGCAGTAAGGACTTCGGGCTTCATTACATTCACTTCATCGCATTCAATGGCTTCGATCGTCACTTGCATCTTACTGAATCTTGTCTAAATCACCCTAGAATCTTTGCTGTCAGACATTACGTCAGCAAAACCACAAAGAGCTTCAGCCACATGACAACCGCTATACAATGAATCTAGGCCAATCTTTGAGTCGATGACCGCTTCACCTAGCGCCACTGGATCAGCCCTCACCTTACCTGACCACACGCAGTTGCCAGAGTCAGACGGTACGTTTGTGAAAATTTTTCAGGAGCATCCTCAGAGTCTCTTACTGACTGACTCCATTCAACCTGTGCTGGATCAACATCATTCCGATGGACAGTACGCGATCGGGCAAGATTCCGGCATTTACTGGCGCTTGACTGATCCACCCGAACGTGGAGCCGAAGCACCGGATTGGTTCTATGTCCCCAACGTGCCACCAACGTTGGATGGCAAGATGCGTCGATCGTACGTGCTGTGGCAGGAATATGTTGCCCCGTTGATTGTGCTGGAATTTGTCTCTGGTAGTGGGGCAGAAGAAAGAGATTGCACTCCACCATCGCAGGGACAGGTCGGCAAATTTTGGGTTTATGAGCAGGCAATTCGAGTACCCTATTACGGCATTTACGAAGTCGAAAAAGCGCAGGTAGAGGTTTACCATCTGGTTGATACGGTCTATCAGCGAATGACACCGAACGATCGCGGACATTATCCTATTGCACCATTAAGCGTTGAACTCGGCATCTGGCAGGGACGCTATCAGAATGTGGAATTGCCCTGGCTCCGTTGGTGGGATGCTGAGGGAACCTTATTGCTGACAGGCGACGAACGAGCAGAACTGGAACAGCAGGAAGTGATGCGGGAACGGCAGCGCACCGAACAAGAGCGGCAACGGGCAGACCTAGAACGGCAGAAGCGACAGCAACTTACCGAAAAGCTCCGATCGCTCACCCCTGATCAACTAAATGCGCTAGGCATTGACCCTACTTTGCTGGATTAAACTGAAAAAACATTAGGTAACTGCAAAGAGCAGGTATTGACATAAAGACACATTTGAACTGTGCACACTTGGTTTTTATCAAGAGATGCTCCTAACATGTCTTCCAAACCACCCAAAACAATTAAATGCTCTGGGACATTCACAGATTCTTTAGGTGCCACTCTAAATGTAAAAGCATTACATCTCCACGTACTTGATGAGAACGGTAAAGGATTCGGCATCACGCTGTTTTGTGAACATAGAAAGGGTTGTACTTTTTGTGTCCGTTTACTCAGCTCGATAACTACTCTCAAAGATCAGCTTTTTTCGCGAGTCTATCAGATCCTCTATCAACTTACGTGAAGATACAGTTGGCAAGAATTTTTGTCGAATACCAACAGCATCAGGAGGCTAGAGCCTTGCTCCGATCAATCAAGATTAATTCAAATTGATCCACTTCCTGGTGAAGTTTAATGATCGCCTGATCAATCAAATCCAAGCCTTGCTGCACGTTCTCGATCGTGCTCAACTGTCCTCGCAGGTCTGCCGCACCATTAAACCCTTTGGCATACCAGGTCATGTGTTTGCGTGCCTGACGCACTCCACGATCGCCTTTGTATTCCCACAGCATGTACAGATGCTCACGGGCGCACTGAAGCCGCTCAACAGAGGTAGGCGTTGGCTTCACCTCTCCTGTTTTCAAGAAGTGATCGACTTCGCCGACCAAAAACGGATAGCCCATCGTGCCGCGCGAACACATCACGCCATCGGCTCCGGTTTGCTCCAGGCAATTTACCGCTGCTTCTACCGAGAAAATATCGCCGTTGGCAATCACGGGAATCGACAGGATTTCTTTCACTCGTGCGATCCATTCCCACTTGGCGTTACCGTTATAGCCCTGCGATCGCGTCCGTCCGTGAACCGTGATCATCTGTGCGCCTGCATCTTCCATGCGCTTGGCAAAGTCCAGAATGGTGATTTCCTTATCCGTCCAGCCGATGCGGGTTTTAACCGTGACAGGCACGTCCACGGCTTGCGCCACGGAACGCACGATCGCTGCTGCCGTTTCAGGATCGCGCAATAGTGACGAACCGCCACCATTTTTGGTAATTTTGTTTACCGGGCAGCCCATGTTGATGTCTACCGTATCGGCTCCTTCTGCAACCGCTTTTTGCGCAGCCTCTGCCAAAAAATCGGGACGACAATCAAACAACTGAATACTGATGGGACGCTCGTTGGGGTCTACCTCCATAATGATGGGCAGATCCTTGACGTAGTGCAACCCTGTCGCATTCACCATCTCGGTATACATCATCGACTCTGGCGCATGACGACGCACCAACCGCCGAAACACGAGATCGGTCACACCCGATAGCGGTGACTGCAATACGCGACTGTTCACCTCAAAGTGTCCAATCTTTAATGGTGTAGATAGTCGCGCTTTGAGGGTAGGAGAAAGGGAAAGCATCGAACCAACGAATCCAATAATCACTAATCTCATCTTAGTCGTTGCTGCGTTTGCAAAAACGGCTGTATCTAATTGAGACGGAGCAGCAACAATTGTGATCGCCATTCTATTCACATGCTTGGATGAGTGCGATCGTGCAGATTGAATGCAAATCTAATAGGGTTTACGCAAGTCTCAGAGGTCTAAACTAGGAATCAAGCTTTGTCACCAAAGGTCGTCGCTTAAATCTCCGAAGCTTTCATCAAAAGGCGTAAGTCATCTTAAAGTTTCTGTGAAGATGTCAATGCAGAAGATACCTTACACATGAACAGTCATAGACGCAAACACAACCAAACCCATCCAATTTCTCTATAAGATTGTTAAGCCAGATTCATGGCTGCACTCATCCAGCTAAAAGCATGACAACAGTTCTCTTAGCCGCTTTCAGGCTTATAAAAAATTTTTATCGCTAATTTTTCTGTGCCATCAAATATTGTCAACGCTCCAAAATCTTCTATGGAAGGAATTGATTTTTGACGCTAGAAGGTATTCAAAAACTCCATGTCAAAATAGCCTTTTAGTATCACAGCTTCTCTTAAGGGGTTGAGATTTGTGAAAACTCATGGTAAAAGTTAGTCGCGGATGTTGCAGTTGATTGTGTTTTTCTAGAGAAAATGCTGGCGTCTCATCTGAGGCTTTACGCAGCACTTCTAAGACGCATTTTAGCGATCGCAGAGCAATCTCAATCCGTAAACACCTGTAGGCCAATTTTGTGTGTTCCCGACAAACAGCTCACTCCGTAATAGTCACTCAATGCAAATTAAACGTACATCTCGGTTCAGTAATTTGCTGCTTTGGGAAGGCTAATTAGCGTCAAGTTCGTTTAGTAGGGAAATTACCAGTGTCAGATTCCAACGTCGCAGTTGCAACGAGCAGCTCTGATCTGAGTACAAGCATTAGCACTAATGCAGTCACCACCTCTACCCTGACCACTCAGACGGGTAGCTTAACGGCTAATTCTACTGGCAACCTTACCGCTAGCAGCAGCCCTACAACAACCTCTGCGGCAACCACTGCCACTGCCACCAATCAGTCTGGGCTGCGGGCGCAGTATTATCAGGGCAAAGATTTTGCTAGTTTGAAGTGGTCAGAAATTGACCCGACCGTAAATTTTACGTGGGGAACGAATGCCCCAAACTCGATCGTGCCAGCCGATGGCTTTGCAGTACGTTGGTCTGGGCAGGTTGTGGCAAAAACATCGGAAACGTACACCTTTTACACGCGATCGGATGACGGCATTCGCCTATGGGTTAATGGTCAGCTATTGATTGATAACTGGACAGACCACGACGTAGCAGAAAACAGTGGCTCGATCGCGTTGACAGCAGGGCAAGCAACCGACATCAAATTGGAGTACTACGACAACACAGGTGGTGCAACGGCTCAGTTGCTATGGTCTAGTCCGACCCAAGCTAAGGAGATTATTCCAGCCAGCCAGCTTTTTCAAGGGGTTAGCACCCTTGCTTTTGCTACAGGTGAACCAGCTAAAAGTGCCAATTCATTTGTGGATTCGATCGGCGTTAATACCCATCTTCGCTACTACGATACGGCCTATGGCAACTATGCGCTGGTTAAACAAAGCCTGCTTGACTTAGGCATTCGACATATCCGCGATGGTGGCACCGACCCTACCTGGATTCAGCACATCAACGAATTAGGCAGCCTTGGCATTAAATCAACTCTGGTCATTGACCCCAACATTGGCGTTGGTCCCGATGCCTCCTACGACATCAAATCGCCGGGCTATACGGTAGTCAACTTTGTCAAAAATCTGGTGGCAAATGGGGTAGAGGCTGTTGAGATTCTGAATGAATTTGACCTTTTCTCTAGCTTTTATGTGTATAGCCAGAACGGTCAACCCGTCACAGGTAACGGCTGGATTAGTTACTTGCGCAACTTTACACGCGATGTTTATACAGCACTCAATGCCGATCCGGCCACTGCCAATATTCCCGTCATTGGCCCCTCGTTTGTGTATGCTAACTCCAGTAGCGCAGTGGGTGATCTGAGCCAGTGGGTTGATTATGGGAGCTTCCATCCCTACAACAATCCTAAAAATCCTGGTGACGGTAGCCTTGCTAAAGACTATGCCCTACGATCGACCCCCTTTGGTACCAAACCGATGATTGCCACCGAAGTGGGCTACTCAACTGGCAGCGCTACATCCGATCGTCCCGTCACCGAAGCTGTTCAAGGCAAATATATTCCTCGGCTCTTTTTAGAAAGCTTCAATCAGGGCGTTTCTCGCACCTTCTCCTATGAGCTGTTTGACCAAAAAGCAGACCCCAATAATAGCGAAAACAATTATGGACTGCTTCGAAGCGACGGCACACCTAAACCGGCCTACACGGCCCTGAAGAATCTCATCAGTCTGCTCAACGATCCACCAGCAACGCCCGCAACCACAACGACGACCGCCACAACGTTAGGTACGCTCAACTACTCGATTGGCGGCAACACTCAAAATCTGCACCACACACTTTTGGAAAAGAGCAATGGTGAGTTTTATCTTGTCCTTTGGCTTGAAGTTCCTAGTACCGATCAAACAGTAGGACAGACCGTTACACTCAACTTCAATACTCCTGTAGGAGAGGCGACTGCGTATGCCCCCAATCAATCGACCGCGCCTGTAGCAACTTTCGCAGCACCAACGCAACTGACCCTTGGTGTGACAGACGCACCGATGGTAGTTAAGCTGTCTGCATCACCAACCACAACAGCAGCTACGACATTGGTTTAAGGCGTTGCCTGATCTCCTTGCGTTGGTTTCCTTGATGCAACTATCTCAAAGCATTCAGAAGCAGTGCTAGAAATTCTCGATAGGACTTACGCAAGAGCGGTCATCTTTGGCCCCAGCCCCAAATCTAGGGGAACCGAGCCAATTACGCCCCAAGGTTGAGGGTTTGGGGTCCAAAGACGTAAGTTCTACTCAAAACAGCTTGGGAACGAAAACTAAGGTCTTCGTTCCTTTTGTCATGCCTATCAATGTCAATCGATCAGCCTCGCTTATTGGTAGTCAGCATTGGGGGTGTGGAGAAGCTTCGCTATTTTTTAGAAAATATAAATTTTTATCAATTTTTTCGATTACGCCTTGTAAAGCGATCGAATCCGTGTGGAAAACCTTAAACTTTTCTGTGGAAAACAGTGTGGAAAACTTGTACAGAACTCAGGGCGATCGTGGAAAAGGAAATTAGGTATAAATACTCTGTGTAAAGATCGGGCATTTTTCCACACGTTTTCCACAGGCTTGGAGCCGTCTCAAAGAATTAACCAGTCGCCATTCATACGTTTCTCCACATTTTCCACAACCCCTACTACTACTGTTTAAATAAGAATTACTTAAGTCCGGATTATAGACAAGACTCGTAAATCGCCTGAAAAAACAGGGTGGATTGTTCAAAACAAGGGTGCTAACATACGCAGACAACGCTCTCAACACGCTACAGATAGTGGTTGCCTTTCTAATTTCACGCTTTTAGACCGAGCTTCGATCTCACTCACCGCTACTTTTCCCTCAACGCCTGCTCTTCTAACGCAAAGGTCAACCTCCCATGAAACTGGTTTGCTCTCAAAACAGCCTTAGCACGAACCTTTCCCTTGTCAGCCGCGCTGTTTCGTCTCGCCCCAGCCACCCGGTTTTGGCAAACATTCTTCTGGATGCCGATGAAGAGCTTCAGCAAATCAGGCTGAGCGCATTCGATCTCAGCCTCGGCATTCAAACCAGTTTCCCGGCGGAGATTGTGGTGGGCGGCAAGTTGACCTTGCCTGCTAAGCTTCTAACCGATATTGTCTCACGCTTACCAGAGGGCGACATCACACTAGAGAATGAAGCGGATGGCACCACGGATGCAAGCTTTTTGACCACGCTAACTTGCGCATCGGGGCACTATCAAGTGCGCGGGATGTCAGCCGATGAGTTTCCTGAGTTGCCAGTCGTGGAAGGCGGCGAAGTGGCCCATCTACCTGTTGAAAGCCTGATTGAAGGTCTACGGAGTTCACTTTTTTCTGCCAGCAGTGATGAAACCAAGCAAGTACTAACAGGTGTTCACCTGACTATGCAGTCCGATGGTTTAGAGTTTGCAGCGACGGATGGTCATCGCCTCACGGTGGTGCAAACGGTGGATGCTGATGCGACTGAGACAGGAAAAGCCGCAAAGGCTTTGGAAAAAGAAAACGTTCTAGATGTCACGATTCCAGCCAAGGCACTGCAAGAGTTGACCAAAATGCTAGAGCGGCAAGCAGGTAGCGATGTGGCTGTGCATTTCGACCAGAGCCAGGTCGTGTTTGAATGGACAGATCAGCGTCTCACCAGTCGCTTGCTTGAGGGGCAATACCCCAACTACCGCCAACTTGTGCCACGGCAGTTCTCACGTCAAATCACGGCAGAACGTCGCTTGTTATTGAGCGCCTTGGAACGTATTGCAGTGCTAGCAGATCAGAAAAACAACATCGTCAAGCTGACTTTGGATAGCACTAATCAACTGCTGTCGCTATCGGTAGATGCTCAGGATGTTGGTAGCGGTAAGGAAACCATTCCGGCACAGATTACAGGTGATGACCTGGATGTGGCGTTTAACGTGAAGTATCTAATGGATGGCCTGAAGACGATCGCCACCACCGAAATTCAAATCCAGTTGAATACCGCCACGAGTCCTGCGATCGTCACCCCCCTCGGCAGCATCAAAATGACCTACCTCGTCATGCCTGTACAAGTTAGGTCTTAAATCTTCAAGCTAATAACAAGCTGTCACAAAACAATAACTTTTGCAGCTCTAATCTAATCAAGGAGAAGTTGAGCAGAAGATTTTTATTACCTTCTCTTGATTAACGTGAGTTCGACGAACAGAAATTGATACAAGAAAAGCTGAGACTGGTTTTG
>NZ_JCACKR010000012.1:0-134638 GCF_059505485.1 Stenomitos rutilans | reverse complement strand
ATCTTCTTTGAATCGACACGCTCTATATTAGGCTTAATTTGGTTGATCTACTTAGTGCGTTCTCGCTGCTTTTTATACTGGGTCTGAGCATCAGTTTGGTCATTTCGGGGTGGGGTATCTTTAATCCACTGCAACCTGATACCAACAACAGTCTGGCGGTAGCAGCTCCTGGCAAGGAATTTGTCTTGCGGATTGGGCACCAAAAATTTGATCCATTGACGCTGGTGAAGGCAAAGGGTGCTCTAGAAACCCGCCTCAAGCCATTAGGTGTAACTTCTGTGCAATGGATCGAATTTCCATCAGGCCCACCAATGCTAGAGGCATTGAATGCAGGCAGCATTGATTTTGCTCGCACGGGTGATACGCCTCCCGTTGTGGCTCAAGCCGTTGGGATTTCGCTTGTGTATGTAGGGAGCAGTGGGCCTAAAGATCAGAGTTCTGCTGTGTTAGTGAAGCGCGGTTCACCCATCAAGACGATCGCGGATTTAAAGGGTAAGAAAGTTGCTTTTGCCAAGGGATCAAGTGCAAACTATCTGATTGTAAAGATCTTAGAATCGGGCAAGCTGGCACTCAGCGATATCGAACCTGTGTATCTCGCTCCTGCTGATGCACGTGCCGCCTTTGAGCAGGGTAGTATTGATGCCTGGGTGATTTGGGACCCGTTTTATGCGGCGGCACAGGTGCAATCTGAAGCGCGTGTCGTTCGCAATAGTAGTGGCCTAGTGAACAATCGAGATTTTTATTTGGCGACAAAAGCCTTTGCTGACCAGCACGCTGATGTGATTAAACAGATTCGAGCAGAGACTCAGACGGTGGCTAGTTGGGCATCCAAAAATCCAACACAGGTGGCCGCGTTGCTGTCACCCATCTTGAAGCTTGATCCAGGGATTTTAGAGATTGTGACCAAGCGGCGCAACTATGGCTTTGAACCTGTGACTCCTCAGATCGTTGCTGAACAGCAAGCGATCGCCGATACGTTTTACAATCTCAAGCTGATTCCCAAAGCCATCAAAATAGCAGACGCTGTGCATCCATCGGCGATCGCGCTCAATGCCAGGTAACGTGCTTTTCGGCAAAGCGTTCGCTATTTTACCGTTTGACTCACGCTGATCAAGGGGGCTTTTGTCCCCTTTCCTGCATTCTCACCATCGACCTGGAGTTAATGTTCACCTGAATCTAACGTTGACCTGCAAAACCTAAGTTTGTTGCCTTCAGGACTTACGCATTTGCCCCCAAACCCCCAATTCTAGGGGTTTTAATTGGCTCGGTTCCCTCAGAATTGGGGGCTAGGAGGCGAAAGATGACCGCGTTTGCGTAAGTCCTAGCCTTGAATCTCATCGAGTGATCTTCAGGCAAAGTAAATTGCTGCATGACTCATCTTTCTTCAACACCTCAGCAGGCTCAAAGTAGACAGGCTCAAAATAGACAGGCTCAGTCTCATCGCCTGTTGGGGCACCTTCCACCCTTTCGTAAAGCAGGCATTTCACCAGCAGCCTGGATAAGCGTAGGGGTGTCTGTAGGCTTGCATCTTGGGCTGCTGCTTTTACCTTTTGAAAATGACGAGGTGTCTACTCCGTCGAAGTTGCCAGAAAAACAGATACGCATCACGCAACTGGCAAAGCAGGTAAAGACGATCGCGGCACCCAAAAAGGCGCTGAAGCCAACCGTGAAGCCCTTGCTGCGTCGTCCAATGCCGTCAATGCCACAGCCAAAAACGCCGTCCGCACCACAGACCACTCAACCGCAATCCGCTTCAGGTGCAGGTAGCTGGGATGATTTTCCACTCTATCCAGATGCACAATCAGGCTGCTTTACCCTGTCATCCTGTTTTCAAACAACTGCTAGTTTGCAGCAGGTTGCGGACTTTTATACTAGAGCCTTACCGGATAAAAAGTATGAGTTTAAGCGGACGTTGAGTGAGGGCGATCGTCAGGTTTTTCAAGTTTCGCGTAGCGGGTTGTCTCAGTTTTTGAGTTTGCTTCAGACTCAGAGCGGTAGTGTGTTTGTGCTTTCAGCCGCACCGCGATCGCTAGACGACTTGAAGACAGCCGTTGAGGTACCACCCGAACTCATCACGCTCCTGGGTGATTTGAATGCTCAAACCGCTGCACCCGATCACTTTTTGCAACCAGACCTGTTTTACACGCGATCGCGGGAGCAAGGGATTGGCGCTGGCAAACTGATTCCCAAAGCGGGCATTCGGTATATCAGCCTGGTTCCTGGTCAAACCGCTGGCAAACTGATGGATGATGTGTTTCGCGCGAATTTGCAAACCAACGATTTTGAAATTACCGATTTGCCACAGCCCTTTGGCGGTGGTAAGGTGTACCAAATTCAAAAAGGAGACACGCGGTTCTACCTCAATTTAGTGCCGACTAAAGACAACGCCAGCACTCTCGTCGTTGTTTGGAAAGACCGACCAGAATAAGCGGAACCATTGAGCCGCTCGCGACCAAGCTTCTGCTTACAGCGGTTCCTAATGCAATCAGCCACCATCTCATCAAGACGGATGCCGGGTTTAGGGTATTGGGTGTGGTGGCACCATAAGTTAGCGAAAGCGTTGTGAAACCGATAGGGGTGCGGTTGATTGGTTCTCCTTGATCACTGGTAGGTTGGTTTGTGCCAAGGTACTGGTTGCTGTGTTTGATGACGATCGCAGGGTTAGCGTTTCATCCGAATCAGTTACCTTCAATGCTGATGCAGACTGCTTGACAGTTGGCGGGGTGACAGCAAGCGTTTGTTTTGCCTGAAGGTACCACTGCTCATTGGTTGTAAAGCGCACGTTTGGGCCTTCTAACGTTTTGCCCTGGCGTTCTAATTGCTGCTTGAGCACTTTGGACTGGTTGCCAGGGTCGATCGTGGCTAGAAAGACGACTTCAGGGCTGGGTTGTAGCGGCCCTAACTGGCGCTGGTTCGCTTGCCACACTTCCTGATATTGACCATCCGGTGCGCTTTGCCACAGTTTAAGCGTTGCTTGCCAGCGACCTTGCGACACAATGACCGTCTGACGATCAAGGATGGCGTAGTTTGGTGTGGCTGCTGGTGCGATCGCCTGGGAAGCAGTAGCCAGAGGACGAATCCCTTGCACAATAATCTGGCTTTGATCAGGAACATTAGTGCTACCTGAAACGGTGAAAACACCTAGACGGTTCGATGGCTCAACGTTCAGACTCAGTTCTACCTGAGACGATCGCTGCTGGGTGCAACTAACCGTTAGTAGTAATAATGCAGTGCCAATGGCTTTGGCTGACCAGTGAAAAGTCTGATTTAGGCGTAGGGCACTGGGCAATAGAACGTTAGACATAATACATCCTTGAGGTTCATTTGTCGTAGTAGGCTCTTTAGCCCAACTGCTATTACAAAGAACACTTCTTTCAGTATTTCTCCGGAGCTTATTTTCACTGAGCGTAAAGATTGGAGAAGCGGCGCACAGAGCCATGCAAATGCTTTACACCTGCTTCATCCAACTCGGTTGAATTTTAACTTTAGGTGAATGGCACTGAAATAACAATCCGAACTGCCCCCCGCCCCCAAGTTTGGGGGAGCCAAACCTCAGAGTCCCCCAAATTTGGGGGATTTAGGGGGCGACCAGGGTGAAGCGTGTCCTTAAGTCAGCGCCATTCAACTTTAGGTGTTTTGAGAGAGCTATTCAGGCTGGTTTTAGCAATGAAATCTCAAACAACTAGTAGTGCTGAGTGGAAATTCAGCAACCCTACTAACTCAGTCCTCAGCACTCAGTCCTCAGCACTCAGTCCTCAGCACTCAGTCCTCAGCACTGTCTAACCGAAGGGTTGGTGAATTTACACCGTAGAGTACTAGCGCGTTTTCTAATTCGGAATCTTGTTCAGATTGCATCTAGCTTGCCTCATTAAATTGATTATGCAGGGATTGCTGCTTTTAAGGACGAAGCGGGAATGACTTCGGCTTCTTCGTAATGCCATGACGTGCATGCTGCATGCGATCGCGTAACCGTGGCCTCCTTAAAAGAATGAGATTGGAGTTTAGTTAATCGTGGTGTGAATGGAATGAGTTCTGAGCTTTCGCCGTCCAATATCTTTACGCCTCTTTCGCCCTGGAAAAGTAGACTGACAGGTCCACTCTCTTTAACGGTCTTTCTGACTGGAGGTGTAGTCCCCGCAAACCCAGCACCGTTGCCTCAGATTGATCGTGTTGCCTCGCCGTCCCAACAAATGTTGGCAGAACAAGCCTCGCTGGCTGCTTTGCGCGTGAGACAACAGGACGCGCTACAGCCAACGATCACCACTGCTGCGATCGCGCCTCCCCAATCGCTTCCCTCTGTAGAAACGTCACCATCTAGCTACAACAGCGAAGAAGCATTGATTGGGCAGATGGCAGGTAAGCCTGCGGCAACTCGTGCCAAACCTGCAAACGTAACGTCGCCTGCATTCTCACCTCCCACTGCTGCCATTACAGCCTCAAAGCGTGCGGTACCTGCGGCAAAACCTCAGAAGGCACCCATTCTCATCACCGCCGGCACGAATTCTGATCTGGGACTAAACCTATTTGCGCCCTCCCCGGAGGATGGCTGCGGTGCTCAGTGTGGTGGCTCTTTGCTGCCAGTGCCCAAACTTCCCCGGTGGGGTTCGCCAACTCTGGCGCAGTCAACGCCACCCCCGCCTTACCCAACCCTGCCAACACCTAGCTTGCTAGATGGGTCGATGCCACCTGGAATCATGCCTACGGGGACAGTACCCACAGGCGGGATGACCAGTGAGCCGCTGCAACTGCCGACGAGCAGCCCGGCCAGCATTCAACCGCCTGGGTTAAGAACGCAGGCTGAAACGACACCAACACCCCGAAAAACGCTGCTTCGCACGACAGCACTGAGCGATCCATCGATTAAGCTGCAAGGGGTTTATCTGTATCAAGGGGATGAATCATCGGCACGGGCACGTTTGTCAATTTCGTATCCGCTTACCCCCCACCTACTGTTTGGTGCCACCTTTGACCTGACAGATGGCAATGCGTTTGCCGATTCTCAGACGCAAGGCTTTAGCGTGAATGAGCTCTACCTGGCAGCCTCACTACCAGAATTGCCCAATCTGCGCTTAGTAGTCGGGCAACTCGATTTAACGTCCTATTTCGATCGCAACAGCTTTGCCAAAGATGGTGCAACGCATTTCTTTAACTCCGTCTTCCAAACGAACCCAGCCCTCAGCGCGACGGGCATTTCGTCTCGTCCGGGCGCACTCATCAACTGGACGCTAACAGACAACATCGAAGCAAAGGCCGCTGTGTTTTCGTCCTCACGGAACTTAGGCGATTTCAGTCTGGACGGGTTTGCGGGCGAAGTTGGCATTCGCTACGGCAATGCGGTGATTCGAGGCACCTACGTCACCGATCGAGATGCGGGCACCCGCGATGGCTTCCGAGAGATTTTTCAGGTGGCTCGTGGAGGTGGCGTGACGGGCTTCTTGAAGGGCGATCGGGAAGAAGCTTATGGTCTGAACGGCGAGTTGTTTATCCCGAACCTGAAAATGGGTCTCTTTGCTCGCTACGGACGCTACAACAACGACGCAATTAATCGCAGTGCCGAAACCTACAGCCTGGGATTCAACTTTCTGGATGTCTTTGCCCCAGACGATCGCCTGGGCTTAGCCTATGGTCGCGGTCTGTCAAACGAAGCGCTACGGCGAGAAGCAGGAGCCAGAAATCCCGATGTGCTGGAGCTTTTCTACGATTTTCGCTTTTTGCCAAACCTGAGACTGGGCTTCTCGATTCAAGAACGCAATGAGTTCTCGGAAATTATTGCAGGTGTTCGGGTTAAGACCGAGTTTGATGTCACGCCGAGGGGAAAGGGGCTTTAAGCAGAGAGTGGGAAGTAGGGAGTGGGGAATAGGGCTAAAGGCTAAAAAGCTGATAGCTGATGGCTGATTGCTGACCGCTCAAGCAACTCAAAACTCAAAGCTCAAAACTCAAAACGATCAGCCATCTGTAAGGGTGCTTTCAGTGCAACTTCTATCGTGTATTCATACTGGGTGGAGCCATGTTTCAGGGTAAGCGAGCGCAACGGTTCATTCGGGTCATTTGTCTAGTAGGGCTTTTGACTGGCATGCCTCTGATCCAACCGTCAGAGATGCCGATCGCACAAGCTCAGGAAGCCATTCCAGCCGCAGTCAGGCAGGGATTTACGCTGCTGGGGCAGGGGTTGGTGAATGATGCGATCGCGACGTTTCGGAGTGCGGTGCAGCAATATCCTGGCTCGATTGAAGCAAAGTTGGGGCTGGCGATCGCTTACCGTCGAGCAGGCCGGGATGGCGATGCCTGGAATACATATCAGCAAGTGCTGGTGCAGGAACCGAACAATCAACTGGCGCTGAGAACGATCGGCATTTTGGGGAGCTTTCGCCCTGAGTGGCAGCAAAAAGGCGTTGAGGCGCTGACAACTCTCATTACCCTCAACCCAAATGATCTGGATGCACGCGCGCAACGGGCGTTGCTGTATGGCTATCAGGGGCAATTTGCCGCCGCGCTAACCGATTATGAGTTGGTGCTTCAGCAAAACCCAACGCCAGATGTCATTCTTGGGGCAGCCCAGGTTTACACCTACAGCGGCAACTATGCCAAAGGGCTGGCGTTGTTTAACCGCTATGAGTCTCTGGGAAAACCCATCACAGGCAAAGCGACGATCGCGTATGCGCGCGCACTCCGAGGGACGGGTAAGGCAGCAGAGGCCGTGACGCTGCTTCAGGCACAGTTGCCACGCCAGTTGAATGCGACGGCGATTCAGATCCGATCGGAACTTTCGCAGGCGTATCTGGACAATCGGCAACTGACGGAAGCGCTGGCTGTGCTTGATCCGCTGCGTGGGCGATCGGATGCTCGGCTTGCTTTAGCACGGGCGTTAAACGAAATTGGGCAGCGGCAAAATCTGTTAGCCCTGCTGAGCGAGGCAGCTGGTCTTTATCGTCAGGCACTGCTTAGCACACCCAATCCATCGCCCCTGTTTGTGCGCGAAGTGGCCGATGTCTTGAGTAGCATTCCGTCACAGCGTCAGACCGCACTCCAACTCTACACCCAGCTTGTGCAGCAGCAACCGAACGATCGCGTTCTGGCCTTGCAAAAGTTAACGCTGGAAAATCAACTGGGTCTGCTTTCTAGAGCCGATTTGCGACAACAACTGCGATCGCTGCTGCAACCGTTGCCTACCAATCCTGTTGAGCAGCAGGCGATCGCGCAGGCGCTGGTACGCATCGACCCCGATCCGGATTTGCTGCCCGTTTACCAGAGCTTGCTACAAGCAAATGTGAACGAACCGTTTCTCAACTTTCGACTGGCGCAACTGCTGATTGAGCAGAATGATCTTGCGGGTGCTAAAGCGGCTCTGTCTGCTTATCAAGCCACTCCGATGGGCGCAAACGATCGGGCACCTGCCTTGCTGCTGGCTGAAATCGATCGTCGCCAGGGAAATCTTGATGCAGCAGCCCAGCGCTACCAGACTCTGACCAGTGATACTAGCGCTGATCTCGATGTGCAAACCGCTGCATTACGGGGTTTAGCCGGAATTCGTCTGGCACAGGGTCGTGCAGGTGACGCGCTGGCTTTGTATGACCAGCTTGTGACTAAGAATCCTCAAGATTTGCAGGTGCAGCTAGGGCGTACCAGCGTGGCCTATCAAGCCGGAAAAATCTCTGCAACAGAAGCCGAAGCGGTGCTGAATGCATGGCTACAGGCACGTTCTCCCAGCGATGCGCCGCCTGAACTGTACAGTCTGGTCGGAGCTTTACCGCCATCACCTCAGCACGAAGCCCTCTACACCCGACTAGTGGAAGCCGATCCGAGTAATGTGCAGGTGCAGGTGCGGTTGGTGGAAGTGCTGGCCCAGCGCGATCCCTATCGAGCACAGGCTCAGGTCAATCAACTGTTGGCGCGGGTTCGAGCCATGGGCACGGGCGATCGCAACAACGTTGGGCTGTACTTCTTGCAGGGTCAGCTTGCTCAGGCATTAGGCAAGCTGGATCAGGCCGATGCGGCATATCAGGCAGTCCTGGCGCGACAGCCGGATAACGCCGATGCGCTTTCGGCCCTGGGTGGCATCCGCTTTCAGCAGCGTCGTTTTGATTCGGCATCCAGCCTGTATTCGCAGGTGTTGACGTTTAGACCCGATGATTTCGATGCCCGGAAGTCTCTGGCAGAACTCGCCGCTGCACAGGGCAATGCGTTGGAGGCCATGCGCCAGTTTGAGCAACTGCAACTGCAACAGAGTGCGAATGGTAGTGCCGATCCAAACCTGTCGCGTCGGATGCAGCAGCTTCAGGAAGACTTTCTGCAACGACGGGGCTTTCAGCCGTCCTGGGAGCGCTATTGACGGTTGCAGTTGTACCACAGGGCAGCGATGGAAATTTGGGATGTTGCCTGCGGTAGGCACGTTTGAAGGGCACGTTTGAAGGGCAGTGTTTGAAGGGTGATACACGATGCGATCGCATTTCGCCAAGTCATTGGTTATGACGCTACTGATACTCTTATCTGGCTGGATGGGTGGCTGTCGCCATGATACGCAGTCGCAGGCGCAGACTACTCCTTCGCCAGTGCCCACGACAGAAGCCTCGATCGCCTCGATCGCACCGCCCCTGACGCTGATCGATCCAGCGCTGCTAAAGCAAAGTTGGAAGGCGTACCGTCAGCGCTTTATCCAGGCCGATGGACGCGTCATCGACTGGGAAGCAGAGGCACGCTCAACCTCTGAGGGGCAAGCGTATGCCATGCTGCGATCGGTCTTCATCGATGACCCCAAAACCTTTGCACTGACGCTAACCTGGGCTGAAAAAAATCTGAAGCGGGGCGATCCGCCTGCCGATATGCTTTGGGCGTGGAAGTGGGGTCGGTATGGTCAGAAACGATGGGGCATTCTCGATCGCAACTTTGCCAGTGATGCCGATGTGGATGCCATTACCGCGCTGATCCTGGCGAGTCGCCGCTGGCAACGTCCGGATTATTTGCGTCTGGCTCAGACTAAGTTACGGGATTTATGGGCGCTGGCGATCGTCCCTGTCGGCGACCAGCGCTATCTTTTACCAGGCCCACGCGAAGCATTTCAGCCGCCAAACAAGCTGGTACTCAATCCCTCCTATTTTTCGCCCGTTGCCTTTCGCCTGTTTGCCCAGGTTGATCGCGCCCACGATTGGCTGAGCCTGATCAACAGTGGTTACGCAGTGCTCGAAAATTCGGCCTCGCTTTCAACGCTCAAGCTGCCCAGCGATTGGCTGGCGCTGGATACCGAAACGAAGCAATTTCAGGCGCTTCTAGGCACAGAACCCGTGTATAGCCGCTATGGGTTTGATGCGTATCGCGTCTGGTGGCGTGTGGCCCTGGATGCTAACTGGTATCGCGAACCGAGAGCCAAGCGCTATTTGCAAGAGCATCTCGGTGCGCTACAGCAGTTGTGGCGATCGCAACCCAAAATTCCGGCCCAGATCGATCTGCGAGGCACCCCTACCGCTACCTATGAAGCCACCTCCCAATATGGAGCGCTGTATGCAGCCTTCCGCCTGATTGATCCCCCAATGGCTGAAGACCTCTATCAGAAGAAAATTTTGCCCCAGTACCGCAATGGGTTCTGGGATCACAACTCAGCTTACTACACCCAAAATCTCGTCTGGTTTGGGCTAGCCCCTGCGACGGTTCTTTCACCGCAGCTTTTGCAACCTGCCAACGTTACCCCCCAACCTCATCCATGAAACGCTTCTTTCATCGGCTTCAACATCTATCTCGATCGCCTGGTCAACCATTCAACCCCATGTTTCTGGGTTGGTCGCTGCTACTTTGCGGTAGCGTTTTCATAACGGGTTTTGGCCTGCCATTGCTCAATGGGCAATGGGGCGAATCTGTAATGGCACAGTCCACCAATGTGCAAAAGCAAGAAGATCAGATTATTCGGGATTTTACGCTGCCGAAAGCACCCAGCGAAGCTCCAGTGTATCGCCCAGCGCCACCTTCCGCAGATGAGCCTCCAGTACCAGTAGAGGCTGCTCCGCCTACCCCAGCACCTGGGACGACCCCGACACCCGCAAAAGCAGACGCTAAACCCGATGCTAAGCCTAATGGGGTTTCTGCCAGTAAAGCGCCGACCAGCCAGTACGTTCTGGAGTTTAACCGTAGCCCGATCGTCGGCAATCGTCTGCGGCTGCAAGGGATCTATGCGGAAACCCAGCTAGCGTTTACTCGCCCTCGTAACTGGAACTTGAAAGCGGTGCAAGCGTTGGTACGCTTTCAACACTCACCTGCACTGTTGGCAACGCGATCGAACCTGACAGTGCGGGTCAATGGCACCAGCGTAGGCAGTACGGCGCTCAATCGCAAGCAGTCTCAAATTGGCGAGTTTCTGGTCAAGATTCCGCCCAACCTGATTCAGGATACGAACGACATTGCGATCGTGGCACAGCAGAATACCGATCCGAAATGCTCCAACCCAGCCGATCCCATGCTATGGACGGAAGTGCTTCCCGATTCCAAGTTGGTGTTTGACTATCAGCCCCAGCCCACTCCGCTGGATCTAAGCCGCTTTCCCTATCCTTTTTTTGACAACCTTGGTTTGGATGCAAGTCAGTTAGCGTATGTGCGTCCGACAACGGTGAATGAGTCCTGGCTGACGGCAACGGGACGGTTTCAGGCGGCAATGGGACGGCTCGCCGATTTTCGTCCGTTAAACACGCGTTTTGTGAAAGATCTGGATGGGCTGCGGTGGAACGATCGCCTGATCATTCTGGGCACGCCTGCTGAACAGCCGTTCTTAAAAGATCTCAAGCTACCGTTCGCTATTTCTGGCAACGCCATTATTGATGGAGTGAAGACCGTGCTTCCCGGTGATGTGGGCGTAGTCATGCTGGCAACCACACCCAAAGGTGGCAACCCGGTTTTGGTCGTTACAGGCAATGGGCCGGATGGCATTGCGAAAGCGGTGCAATACCTGGTGCAACCCCAAAACCGTCGCATTAGCGCAGGGCAAGCCATTCTGGTAGACAACCTGGATGATGTGCCCACCCCACCGGCCCGTCAGTGGGAACGCGCCCTACCAGAAGCCAATGAATTTAAGCTGAGTGACTTAAAGGGGTTGGATCAGGAACCCTTTCAAGATACGACCGTGCGAGGTTCCTCAGCACCTCCGATCGACGTGGACTTTCACGCCCTCCCCGATGACCACTTCACGCGGGGTAGCTCAATGGAGTTGGTCTACGGCTATGGCCCTCAGGTCAATCCCCGTACCTCAACGGTCGAAGTGCTGCTGGATGGGGTGGCGATCGGGGGCAAACGGCTCACCTCCGATACAGGTGCAACCAGAGAATCGTTGAATGTGAATCTGCCTGAAACGCTGATTACGCCCACGTCTAAGCTGGCGATCGCCTTCCGACTGAGCGCTCGTGAGCAGGGGCAATGTGGTGTGGTAACGGATCAGCAGCTTTGGGGCACCGTCCATGCCAACGACACTCGCTTTAAGCTCAAGCGTGACCAATCCGTGCAGTTACCCGATTTGAAATTACTCCAGGTGGGCTACCCGTTTGCTGCGCCGCAGGATCTCTCTGGTACGGCGATCGTGGTGCCTGATTCACCCTCCGAAACTGAGTTGTTAACCATGCTGGCCTTTAGCGAACGACTGGGACGGCTCAGTCAGGCTGGTTCCGTCAAGCTGGATGCTTACACCGCAGGCACCCTGCCGGATGGTGTCCGCAAAGAGCGGCATCTGGTGGGCATCGGCACCCACGATAAGTTCCCCTTTAACGAAGCGTTTGACACCAGGCAAGGGTTTAGCCTGGGTAGCACCTTCTCGCGCCTGTGGAATCAGCAAAAAATTCAAACGCTGCCAGACAAGGGGGGTGTCATTAAAGAAGTAATGTCGCCCTGGAACGGGAATCGCACCCTATTGGCGCTGAGTGGGCAGCAGGCCAGTGGGTTAAGCACCGTGAAAGACATCTTGAACAAAGATCCGTGGTTCTTTCAGGTCAAGGAGGATACGGTGCTGATTAGCGCCAACCCTCAAGCCACCTCAGACTTTGATCCAAATGCCTATCAGCTTGAGTTTTTACAGCAAGCGCCCCAGCGTCGGATCGCCAAAACCAATCTACTCGCGACGGCCTCGCGTTTCCTTCAAGACAACTGGTTCTTGCTGCCAACGGGCATGGTGACGGTGTGCCTGCTGCTTTACGGCATCGCTCAACTGTACATTAAGCGCCTTGAAGGAGAGAAAAAATGACGAATCCAGTCGCTGAACGTCGGGTTGAGCGTCGTCTTGGAAACGCCGAACGGTTGACTCTCTGGTTGACAGAATCGCTGCCCAATGGGTTCGATCGCGCCTTGCGCTTTGCACCCAATTTCCAGTTACTCTGCTTGATTGGGCTACTCTTGCTGCTGTCGATTCCCCTGATCACTACTCCTTTGGAAACCTGGCAGCAGATGATTGTAGCGTTGCTGCTCATCTTAATCGGCTGGTTCATGATTCGGATAGAGCAACGGTATGGCGATCGCTACTACCATACAGGGTTACGACAACGGCACATCAGCGAATATCTGCACCTGTTTATGGTGTGGCTCAGCCTGATTACCACCTTTCGCTACGTCTATTACCGCAGCAGCTACACGCTAAACCTGGATGGTTGGCTCAACGGCACCTTCAGCCTCCTGCTGTTTGGGGCAGAGCTATACGCCATCATGACGCTGGCGCTAGCCTTTTTTCAAACGCTGAAGCTCAAAGAACGTCAGCCGTCTGACCTAACGGTGATTCCAGAACAGCAGTGGCCGACTGTTGATGTCTACATCCCGACCTATAACGAGGATGTGGAGATTGTACGCAAAACGACACTGGGGGCACTGGCGATCGACTATCCCACCAACAAAAAGCGCGTGTACATTCTGGATGATGGTCGGGCCGAAAAGTACCGCGCTCGGCGGGAAGCCCTGCGCCAGATGTGTGCGGAACTAGGCTGCACGCTCATGACGCGAGACAACAACGACCACGCTAAAGCAGGCAACATCAATACCGCCATGCGAAAGACGTTTGGGGATCTAATCCTGATTCTCGACTGTGACCACATCCCCACGCGCGACTTTCTGCAAAACACCGTTGGGTTTTTCCAGAATCCCAAAGTGGCGCTGGTGCAAACGCCGCACTGGTTCTACAACCCCGACCCGTTTGAGCGCAACTTGCTGACAGCAGGGAAAGTGCCTGTGGGCAATGAGTTGTTTTACAAAGTGCTGCAAAAAGGGAACGACTTTTGGAACGCGGCGTTCTTTTGCGGCTCTGCTGCCGTCATTCGCAAAAACTACGTGCTGCAAGTGGGCGGCATTGCCACTGAAACCGTTACAGAGGATTGTCATACGTCGTTTCGCCTGCACTCTCTGGGCTACGAGTCGGTCTACTACGATAAGATCATGGTGGCAGGCTTGGCACCCGAAAAATTCTCCGCCTATGTGGGACAGCAGGTGCGCTGGGCAAGGGGTATGGCGCAAATTCTGCGGCTTGAGAACCCATTGCTCAATCCCCGACTGCGGCTCACCATTCCTCAACGGCTTTGTTACTTCAGCGCCACCTCGCACTTTTTCTATGGCTTTCCGCGCTTGATGTACGCGATCGCTCCCACCCTCTTTCTCCTATTTGGCATCAACCCCATTCGCGGTTTGGGATTGGAAACGCTGGCCTACGCGTTGCCGCACATCTTCCTCTCCACCTACGCCAACCATATCACGTACAAAAACGTCCGCTTTTCCTTCTGGAACGAAATCTACGAGTTTGCCATGTCGTTTCAGGCGGGGATTGTCACCCTACTGGCGCTCATCAACCCCAAACTCGGCAGCTTCAACGTAACGGACAAAGGTGCCTCTGTGACGAAACGAAGCTTTGACTGGCAATCGGCGCGTGTGCTGGTAGTGGTGACAGGCTTGGTGGCGCTATCGGTGCTGGTGGTGCCGCTGTGGCTTCTCCTCCGTCCCGAAGTGGCGGAAGCTGTGATCACCAATATGTTCTGGTGCTTTTTCAACCTGGTCTTGCTGATTGCCGCGTTGCTTGTCGCCTTTGAGCAACCCCAACTGCGCCGCGCCCATCGCCTCGATCGCAAGCTGGGAGCCATCATCTACAGTCAGGGGCAAGAATGGCGCGGGCAAACTATTAACGTGAGTGAAACGGGCTGTCAACTGCTGCTAGATAGCTGGCTCAACCTGCCCGATGAAATTGAGCTGGAACTCATCGGTGATTACGGCACTCGCGCTTTTGTAAATGCCCGCATTATTCGAGTGACGCTGATCAATGAAACGCAAGTCATGATGGCGATCGATTTCATTGAACCCAGCCGTACTCAACTGGATGCCCTCAGCTTGGTCATTTATTCTGATGTGCGGGAATGGTACTCTCAGTCGCGTGGCATTGTGGATGAACCAATGAAGTCTTTCCGGTTCATTACCGCCAGCCTGTCACGATCGTTCCGAGAGCCACAACCTGCCACCAGCAATACAACGATCCGCAAACGCATCCACGCAATCGCCCAACTCTATTGGGATGGGCAGTTCTACTCTGCGATCGCCACCGAAATTGGGGTGCGTAGCCTTCGCTTGGAGCTAGAGAACGTCGTTATACCCAATCTGGACGTGATGGAGCACACCAAAGCGCTCGTGGGCTTACTCATCAGTCAAACCGTAGATGACGCGGCACCCAAACGCCTGCTGGCACAGGTAAGAACGATCAGCCATGTTAACGATGCATCGGGCAGCAAACTAGCGATCGAGGTCAGCTTCCCCGAAAACCTGCGCGATCGGCAGGTTGGCAAAATCAAAGAACTGGTGGAAACGCTGAGTTAGTCGATTGCAGTAGTACGGCAAGGCGAAAACTTTGCCACTTTGTCTCAGTTACAGGAAAGACTGCGACAGGTGTTTCAAACGCTTACAGCGGAACAGGTCGATCGCTGACGGGCAATAGCTTTACTTTAACCTGAGTTCGAGATAAGGATCGGGACAAGAAACGCACATCTGCCAAGCACCGTCAATTCATAGCAGAATGGAGGCAGTTACTCTTAACAACACTCTGATATGGCTACACTGCCCGCTCACCTTAAAGACGTGCTCTCCGACCTGATAGCGCACTATCGATCGCGCGTAGACTATCTGGCAGTACGCCTTGAAGCAGCAGAAGGCGCAGATATTTTCTTGCGTGGCGACAAAACAGAAACCTTGACCGAAGGTATTTCGATCGGCGGACAGGTAAGAGCCTGCCACAAGGGAGGATGGGGTTTTGCCAGCTTTAACCAACTGGCAACGCTGAGCGATCGCATCGAAGAGGCGATCGGCGCAGCCCATCTCGTCGGCGAAGAAGAGACGCTGCTGGCACCGATTACGCCCATTCAAGCCACCTGCACTCTTCCACTCACGGGCACCGATCCACGTCAGATTCCCTTAGCGCAGAAAAAAGCGCTCTGCCAGCACTACAGCGACATTCTGCGTAGCGTCAGCCCCCAAATCGCTACGGTATCCGCACGCTATGGCGACAGCGCTCAGCACGTCATTCTTGCGACCTCTGAAGGCACCCTGCTGGAGCAGTCCTGGGTGGATATGGAAATGCGGTTTGCTGCTACCGCCCGCAACGGTGAGACCGTTCAAACCGGACGGGAGACCACTGGCTCTCGCAAAGCGTATGAAGACCTGCTGGGTTTAGACGCTCAGGTTCGTCATGCCGCGCAACGAGCGGTTGACTCACTCGCATTACCCTCTGTGCGAGGCAACACGTACACAGTCGTGATTGACCCCATTCTAACCGGACTGTTTGTCCATGAATCCTTTGGGCACCTGTCTGAAGCCGACATGACCTACGAGAACCCAGATTTGATGGAAGTCATGAGCCTGGGGCGGCAGTTTGGCCCTTCTGATCTGCAAATTTTTGATGGAGCAGCGCCTGAAGGTCATCGTGGCAGCTATTTCTACGACGATGAAGGCACCCCAGCCACCACCACCCAGTTGATTAAAGACGGAGTGCTGGTTGGACGGTTACACTCCCGTGAAACCGCAGGCAAGCTTGGCGAAACAGCTACTGGTAACGCACGCTGTCTGAATTACCACTATCCCCCGATCGTTCGCATGACCAATACCTGGATTGAGCGCGGCAAAACGCCCGTTGCTGACTTATATAGCGGCATTCGGGAAGGAGTTTATGCCCGTAACTGGCTGGGTGGCATGACGAATGGTGAAATGTTTACCTTTACGGCGGGTGAAGCCTGGATGATTCGCAATGGCAAAATTGCTGAGCCTGTCCGTGATGTCACGTTATCAGGTAATGCGTTCAAAACGCTGGGAGACATTGAGGCGATCGGCAATGACTTCTTCTGGGATGAATCCGGCGGCTGCGGCAAAGGTGGACAAAGCGGCTTACCCGTCGGCTGTGGTGGCCCAAGCTTACGCATCCGCAACGTCGTTGTGGGTGGAGAAGCAGTCGAAGAATAAAGCCGAAAAGGCTTCTTACAACAATTTGCATCTTTATGGCGCTGGGGTGCATTTGAACCAATCAACAGCGCCACTGACTAGGAAGGTTAGGGTAGTTGCTTCCTTAGTTAGAGTCAAAAATCTATAAGAGCGTACCGAAGATGGACGCTAACAGATTAAGCTTTATCGAAAATAAGGCTAACTGTGATTTGCAAAATAGCTTATGTTTGACGTTCTAAGTGCTAGTGTCCGACCACTAATGCTCAACAGCAAGGTCTTAGACGTTGCCTATGAACTCTATCTGGCAGCGCCCCTCTCAAACTACCCCACCATCAACCTTAAAGAACTATCGCGGCAAACAGGTGCCAGTTTGCTTGAATGCCGCAATGCGATCGTAGAGGCCAATCGGCATGGTCGCTTTCCCCAATGTGAGCTAGAGACCTGATAGACGCGATCGGTGACGTTTGCGCAAGCTGCCCAACCCCATTTTCTAATCTTCCGTCGAGGGAGGCAATCGTCCACGCCGTTTACGAGCTTCCATAGCGCGTTCCAGCACGTCCAGTAAGCCAGGAGCTTCTTCTTGCAACTTTAATAGCAACCGCTCACCTTCCGCGACATCACCAGGGTCTTCGCCCGTTTCCATCACGGTTTGCAGTCGAGGAAGCGCGATTTCATCCACAAGCTCCACTAGGCTGAATAGACAGCGATTGAACTGGCGCTCGGTCAGCGTAGAGTCTTCCAACGGAAATTCGATGATGGCGCGGATTTCACCATCCGATGGGTCGTACTCCCATTGCAGCATTTTGGTTTCCCAGGAAATGCAGAGCATCGTTTGCAGAATTGCTGCCTTGTGAGGATGCTCGTTGACGCCAGACAGCACGCGTGGGGCAAAGAGCTCAAAGAATTCGCCATCTTCTTCAAGCTGAATCACAATAAGAAATTCTTGAATATTTTCAGCGTAAACACCTGTAAGAATACGGCATTCATCCTCGTCAAGCTTATATCGCCACCCTTTGTTATCCAGGTAGCCAGCAATTTGTTGCAGCGTCGCGCCCATAAAAAAGTCTCGATAAGGCTCTGAAAGCACTTGCGTGTTCAGTAGCTAATTGTGAATTTAAGCGAACAGGCATTCGCCTTAGCGGGTTGCCTTCAACCAATTATCGTCTAAAGTTCAAACCAAAACGGCATCATTCCAGCATGACACTGGATGAGCTGTAAAACAGGTCGATTGCACCTACTCATCCTCCATTACCCACGAGGCGCAGTTAATCGGATGGGCTGCTGGATCAGTCCCGCATCCACTTGCTGAAAGAGATGATCTAGCGTCGAAGTGTTATCCAGCACTAAATCAGCATGAGCCGCCTTCTTTTGAATCGACATTTGGCTCTCAATACGAAGGCGAACTTGTTGAGAGCTGAGGCGATCGCGCTTGACGAGCCGTTCTATCTGTTGCTCTTTAGGGCAGCGCACAACCCAAGTCTCAGTGACCAAATCGGTCATACGCGCTTCAAACAGCAACGGAATCACCAGCACCACAATCAGCGGTTGTGTGTCTTTCATGGACAACGACTGTATCGCCTCCACTAAGCGATCGCGGACGTGTGGATGAATTTGCTGCTCCAACCACAGGCGTTCCGGCGGACTGCTAAAAATAATATCGCCTAACCGATGACGATCGAGCGTACCATCAGGCAGCAGCAGCCCAGAACCGTACCGCTCAGCAATTTCTGTCAGTACGGGTGAACTAGGCTCGACCGCTTCACGTGCGTACACATCAGCATCCAGGACAGGCAATTTGTGAATCGTTGCCATGTAGTTGGAAACCGTTGTTTTGCCCATTCCAATACCACCTGTCAGACCGATGATGCGATGGAAAGGGTGAGATTGGCTACGAGTGTTCATAGTAGACACCAGAAAAGCTTGAGGTGAACTGCCAGCAAGGACGCTCTGGGTCAAGCGGTGTGCCAAAAGAAGGCATTTGGTAGAAGTTACGATCGCAGAAGCATCGAGATGCCCCTAGAGCGACTGCCATTGACACAATGACTTGATTTTGCCAGTTTTCTAGATGATGAACCAAAAATTGGCAAAATGCGCATTTGGGGTTAAATCCATCTCTCCTTTCTCTCACCTCTCTTTTAATAGAGCGTCTCAAGCGACAAATTGTTGCCGTCTTCACCAATAGACCCAAACGAGCGACTAAAGCCTCTATCAACACTGTTGCACGAGTCTCAGTGATTCTCAAGCCAAGCTCAATGTATTCACCCGCACCAGAATGTGTTCACCTGCGCCAGCATTGCAGCAGTGACAAAACTAGAGCCTTTAAGCGGAATAAATCTATCGGTGACTTTAGAAAGCGATGCACAAAAGGGAAGAGCGACCTTTACAATAAAAAACAACACTGTGCTCAGTAACCAGTTCAGCGGAGTCTACGCCATGCTGTTGAAATCAACTACCCGCCATATCCATATTTTTACCGCTGCTGTTGAAAAGAATGAACTGGTTCCCAGTGATAGCGTACTAACGTTAGACGTCGATCCAGACAATGAGTTCAACTGGAGTGAAGAATCATTGCAAACGGTATACCGCAAGTTTGATGAATTGGTTGAATTTTACGGTGGAGCAGATCTGACCGACTACAATCTTCGTCGCATTGGTTCCGACTTAGAGCATTTTGTACGATCGCTGCTACAAAAAGGTGACATCTCATATAACCTCAATAGCCGCGCTTTAAACTACAGCATGGGCTTGCCGCGCGTCGTTGCTGGCGAAAATTAGCCAATTTCTATACCGTTCAGGTGGCTCCGTTCGCTATCACAGCAGACGGTAGTGGTTACGTCTACTAAGCTACTGCCGTTGATCACAGGGTAAACGGGCAGTCTACTCACAGCAGCTAGGTGAGTAAGTTAGGATTGCAGAGCATGTAGCCGCAATTGCTTACGCTCCTCATATTTATTTACGGAGGGTTAACGGCAAGCACTTTGCTTTAGATTTTTTAACGAAAACTCTCATCAAATCAGTCTACCGTAACAAATGGTGGCTTTTGATGAGGTTACATTGCATCAGTCGATCGTACGCCACTCATCGCCTGGTCAACGCACCACCCAGTCAACGTTAGATTTAGAAGATTTAGCATGAGCAGTAATTTAGCAACAAAGCTACGTGAGGGCACTAAAAAGTCTCACTCAATGGCTGAGAACGTCGGGTTTGTAAAATGTTTCTTAAAGGGAGTGGTCGAGAAAAACTCCTACCGCAAGCTTGTCTCCAATCTTTACTTCGTCTACTCAGCGATGGAAGAGGAGATGGATCAACACCAACACCATCCCATTCTTTCCAAAATCTATTTCTCAGAGTTAAATCGCAAAGCCGCCTTAGAGAAGGATTTGTACTACTACTACGGCAGTAATTGGCGAGAGCAAGTCGCACCCTCTCCAGCCGCTGAAGCCTATGTGCAACGCATTCGCGATATCTCTAAAACCGCTCCTGAGCTGCTAGTTGCTCACTCCTATACTCGTTACCTTGGCGACCTATCGGGTGGTCAGATTCTGAAAGGCATTGCCCAACGTGGTATGAATCTCACCGATGGCAACGGTACAGCCTTCTATGAGTTCAACAACATTCCTGACGAGAAGCAGTTTAAAGCAACCTATCGTCAGGCCATGAACGAGCTACCCCTTGATGATGCCACCGCTGATCGCATCGTAGATGAAGCCAATGCCGCGTTTGGCATGAACATGAAACTGTTCCAGGAGCTAGAAGGTAATTTGATTAAGGCGATCGGCTCCATGCTGTTCAACACCTTAACCCGCCGTCGTACTCGTGGCAGCACCGAATTAGCCACTGCTGACTAATGCTATCTGGTTACGTTGTCTCCCATCTCTAACGTCTTCCCTCGAATCCTGAGGGCTTGGTGGTTAAAGCACTATCAAGTCTTCAGGATTCATAGTTTGAAGTTGTTGATTTTCGGTTGTTATTTGTTAGAACAAAGCTAGAAATTAGAAGTCAGAAGGCAGGAGCAAAGCTACAGCGGTTATTGATTGGTTAAGTTACAGTCCCTTGAGGATGAGTAGGGTCTAAAGTGTCGGGTGTGGTGAATGCAAGTGAAAATGGCTGCATCTCCAAACTCCCTCTGCTTCCCCTCTCCCCTCACTCCCTACCCCTTACCCCTCACCTCCCACATGGCAGCAAAAATCCCCGTCACCATCATCACAGGTTTCCTTGGCAGCGGCAAAACAACGCTCATCCGCCATCTGCTGCAAAACAATCAAGGCAGACGAATTGCGGTTTTGGTTAACGAGTTTGGCGAATTGGGCATCGATGGCGACCTACTGCGTTCGTGCCAAGTCTGTGATGAAGAGACGTCTGCTGAGGGAACTTCTGCTGATGCCACACGGTCTTTGCCGGAACGCTTGCCTGAGATTGTTGAGTTAACCAATGGCTGCCTCTGCTGCACAGTGCAGGAAGAATTTTTATCCGTCATGCTAGAGCTACTCAAACGCAGAGACAGCTTAGACTGTATTCTCATTGAGACGTCTGGGCTGGCACTTCCCAAGCCTTTAGTCAAAGCTTTTCGCTGGCACGAGCTGAGCCATGCCGTTACGGTAGACGGCGTGATCACGATCGTCGATTGTGAAGCTGTTTCGACTGGAACGATCGCCACCGACCTACAAGCATTAGAAGCCCAGCGCAAAGCAGATCCTAATTTAGATCATGAAACTCCCATACAAGAGTTGTTTGAAGATCAACTTGCCTGTGCCGATTTAGTCATTCTCAACAAAGCAGATTTAGTTGATCCCCAAACTCAAGCACACGTTGAACAACTCGTCCAGCAAGAGCTACCTAGAGCTGTCAAGCTTGTCTCTAGCCAGCACGGACAACTTGACCCGAATCTTTTGCTTGGCTTTCAAGCAGCTGTAGAAGATCACTTAGACTCTCGCCCCAGCCATCATGATGCGGAAGGAGAGCATGAGCATGATGACAAGATTACCTCGACTCATGTAGTGCTCGATCGCGCTTTCGACCCTACCATACTGAGGCAGCAACTAGAAACCTTGGTGCAAGAACAAGAAATCTACCGAATTAAAGGCTTCGTTGTTGTACCTCAAAAACCGATGCGCTTAGTCATGCAGGGCGTTGGCAAGCGCTTTGACCAATTTTATGATCGCCCCTGGCACGCTAAAGAACCACAACAAACTCGACTTGTTTTCATTGGTCGCGCGTTAGATGCAACTCGCATCAAAACGCAGTTAACTGCTTTACCCGTCTGATGGGCAAGAAAAACCCTCAGACCTCTCTTCTCATAATCAAGGCTTTAGACAGACCTGTTATGAGATCGCTCTGCTATGAGAACAGCTTGTAGACATTGGCGTAATTTTAGCGCCCCTTTAGTTTAGTCAAGCAGGGCTGAAGAATGGATGCTGAGCGCTGAGAAGGAACGTAGACGCCTTTGCCACATGCGCTCCTAGCGACAAGCTCATACATACAGTGGGAGTACAACCAAATACGCTCAAGAAAGTCAATCGTTTCTTCAAGCAATGGACTTTTTATATAAAGAGCGAGTAAAAAGAGTACAAAATTGAAGTCAGTTCTGAAAATTGCTCCTACTATAAATTAATTCTTCAGTAATAGTTAAATTTATGTGTGGGTACCTGCTGGACTGACAAAAGTCCTGAAACCTCTGAAACTTCGTAGGTTGAGTAAAGCCGTGCCGTCATACCAGAAAAGCGTTAGCGTAACCTAACGAATCAAGTTTGGCATTGGGCTTCACGCAGTTCAACCCAACCGACACCAAAAGATCGTTAGTCAAGCAGGTATGGTTAAAAAGAGTAATACAACTAAGTTAGGTCAAGTAAATACTGTAACAATGGATTATAAGAAACTATCTCACAGAATCTTCAAAACATCGTTTAATTTTAGCTCTCTACTCATCACGCTTGAATGGTAAAGAGCCTTTCTTATACGGATAAAGGACTTTAACACTTTCTTATGTATATAAACGATTTAAGACAAATGCAAGCGCGTGCGATACACTCTGATCAGCGAATTAAGTTTACACGGTGCACTTGCAAGCTTTACTGAAGAGACCCAAGTGTCACTTCACAAATTTAGGCCGATAGCTAATACATTTCTGAAATCATACGTTTCGCTTTGAGGTAATGATGAACCAGCAGGTCGAGAACATAAAGAAGGTAGATACGTTGGCAGATCATTCTCCACATTGTCAGTTTTGTAAAACCGCTTTGCATCATACGCTGGTTGATCTGGGTATGTCCCCACTATGTGAAAGCTATGTGAGTTTAGAGCAGCTAAACCACGTGGAAGCATTCTATCCTCTACATGTGCGGGTATGCGATAACTGTCTACTGGCTCAGTTGGAAGCTTATGTGAAGCCGGAGCATATCTTTAGTGAATATGCATATTTTTCATCTTATGCAGATACTTGGTTAAAACACTGCAAAGCCTACACCGATCAGGTCGTTGAGCGTTTCAATTTGAATGAGCAAAGCCAGGTTATAGAACTTGCCAGTAACGATGGCTATTTGTTGCAGTATTTCGTTGAAAAAAACATTCCTGCTTTAGGAATTGAACCTGCAACAAACATTGCCAAAGTAGCAATCGCCAAGGGAATCCCAACTGTTAATGAGTTTTTTGGACAGGAATGTGCGCACAGGTTAATTCAACAAGGTAAACAGGCAGATCTCATCGCAGCCAACAATGTCTTAGCGCATGTTCCCGACCTCAATGACTTTGTTGCTGGAATTAAGATTTTGCTGAAACCTCAAGGTGTGGCAACTGGCGAGATTCCGCATCTGATGCGGCTAATGGAATCTAACCAATTTGACACTATTTATCACGAGCATTTTTGCTATCACACCTTTACTACTCTTGAGAAAATCTTTGCTGCCCACAGATTAGCTCTCTTTGATGTCGAAGAACTCTCAACGCATGGGGGGTCACTACGAATTTATGCCTGCCACGAGGACGATTCAACAAAGCCTATTAGTGATCACACCATTGAACTAAAAAACCGTGAAAAAGCAGAAGGGTTTACTTCAATTGAGCGTTATACAAACTTTGAAGAGCAGGTACGAGAGACTAAACGTAAATTGCTCGATTTTTTGATTAAAGTTAAGCGAGAAAGCAAAACGGTTGTGGGATATGGCGCTCCTGGTAAAGGTAATACTCTATTGAACTATTGCGGTATTCGCACTGATTTTCTAGATTACACAGTCGATCGTAACCCCTACAAACAAGGAAAGTTCTTACCTGGAACTCATATTCCAATCTACCATCCCGACAAAATACGGGAAACAAAGCCTAATTACGTACTCATCCTTCCCTGGAACTTCAAGGACGAAATTATAACTCAAATGAGCTTTATCCGCGAATGGGGCGGACAATTTGTAGTGCCAATTCCTGAAGTAAAAGTGTATACCTAAAGCGTTTGTAGATTTTACTCCTACTAGACCAAGTAGAACAAATTCCACTTCTACGAAAGAGCAAGACTGTACAAGCTGCATCTCAAGCAAACTTCTACCATTACTAAAGCTAACCAATCTAGATCCAAAATAATTTAGTTTTGCTGTTGGAAACATTTAGATGATTTGAGTATGTAATATGTTTATTGATTTGAGCGCGTCTGATACAGGGCAAGTTGGCTTAGAGATGTACCACCTTATCTCAGAGCTGTATCCTATTTGTCGTAGTATTACTGGTAATGGGGTACGAAAATCACTACATATTCTACAGAAGTTCATTCCTTTAGAAATTCATGAAGTGCCTACAGGAATGAAAGTTTTTGACTGGACAGTACCGAAAGAATGGAACATTCGAGATGCCTATGTTAAAAATAGTCGTGGAGAAAAGGTTATTGATTTTCAATTATCCAACTTACATCTGCTAAATTACAGTATTCCAATTCATAAAAAGCTGCCCCTAGCGGAGTTAAAAGAGCATCTATACACGCTTCCAGAGGCCCCTGATTGGATTCCTTACCGGACTTCATACTATAAGGAAAACTGGGGCTTTTGTCTGAGCCACAATGCTTTAGAAAATTTAGAAGAAGGGGAATACGAGGTTTACATAGACTCTTCATTGCAGGATGGTCACCTCACCTATGGAGAGTATTACCTGCCGGGAGAAACGGAGGATGAAGTGCTATTTTCTTGTCATATTTGTCATCCATCCCTCTGCAATGACAATCTTTCAGGAATGGCTTTAGCAACATTCCTAGCAAAGAGGCTCACTTTACAACCAAGACGATACTCTTACCGTTTTTTGTTTATACCTGGTACGATTGGCTCAATTACTTGGCTCTGTTTAAACAAAAACATTACTCATAATATCAGGCATGGTCTGGTTATCTCTGGAGTCGGTGACAAAGGAGAAATAACATACAAGCGGAGCCGTCATGGAAATGCAGAAATCGATCAGGCAGTAACTCATATTCTGAAACATCTAGGTGAAAAATATAGAATCGAAGAGTTCTCTCCCTACGGCTATGACGAACGCCAGTATTGCTCACCCGGTTTCAATTTGCCAGTTGGTCGCTTGACCAGGACACCTTTTGGTAAGTATGAAGAGTACCACACATCAGCAGACAACCTAGAGTTTGTTAGTTCTAAGCATTTGGAAAACTCATGGATAGTTTACTTAGCAGTGATTGATGTTCTCGAAAATAGCAGAATCTATAACAGCAAGAATCCAATGTGTGAACCACAGCTAGGCAAACGAGGTCTTTACGGAATGCTAGGCGGTGAACAAGATAAAAAAGATATCGAAATGGCGATGCTATGGGTGCTTAATTTATCCGATGGTACACATACTCTATTAGACATTGCAAACCGAGCGGGAATAAGTTTTGAGATGGTCACGAGAGCCACGACCGCACTGTTGCAAGTCGGTTTATTACAAAAATAATCAGATATATGATAGGGATAAAGTAAAAAGAACTGTAGATTGAATTGTTTGATATTTTAGATCCGTTTACCAACGATCGAAAGGAGCATTAGTATGAAAGTTGTCTTATTTTGTGGTGGTTTGGGCACACGGTTACGAGAACATTCTGAAACTGTTCCAAAGCCGATGGTTGAAATCGGTTACCGCCCCATAATCTGGCACCTAATGAGGTACTATGCCCACTTTGGGCATAAAGACTTTATTTTATGTCTTGGTTATAAAGGAGACTATATCAAGAATTACTTTCTCAACTACAACGAATGTCTATCGAATAATTTCACTTTGTCGGATGGAGGCAAAAGTATCCACCTGCATACTAGTGATATTCAAGATTGGAATATCACCTTCATTGACACTGGAATAAACTCTAATATTGGACAGAGATTGCTAGCTGCAAAGCCCTATTTAGCAGGAGAAGATGCTTTTCTAGCTAACTATGCTGATGGTCTCAGTAACCTTAACCTTGACTTGTACCTTGATCACTTCCAAAAGCAAGGTAGAATTGCAAGTTTCTTAGCTGTACAACCCTCACAATCCTTTCATGTTGTCTCTTTAAATGAAGAGTCATTAGTAGAAAGAATCCAGCCTGTTAGCTGCTCGGAGCTGTGGATTAACGGCGGGTTTTTTGCTCTCAAGCAAGAGATTTTTGATTACATTCAGGATGGAGAGGAACTCGTTCTTGAGCCATTTCAGCGTTTAATTCAAAAGAAGGAACTAGTCGCCTACAGAAATCTTGGCTTTTGGGCTTGCATGGATACGTTGAAGGAAAAAATGACCTTTGATGAAATGTATACCAAAGGAAATACTCCTTGGACTGTTTGGGAAACTTCGCAAGCTCTAGCGAATGACAAAATGTTCAAAATTCAATTGTCTAGCACACAAAAAGTATGTTTAGCAAACTCAAACAAATAATTTTTGAATCTCATAATGGGGCTTTAAAATACATACGTTCGTTTACAAAGCGGTACTTCTTGCTAGAAGCTGATTTTTAAGAGCTGTGTTTCATATAAATACGTCTTTATTCATTTTTCAGGAAGAACTTAAATTATGCCAAAAGTTAGCATTGTAGTTGTTAATTATAACTACTCTAAATACTTAGATGAACGCATTCAAAGTTTCTTAAATCAAACTTATCTGGATTTTGAATTGCTTATTATAGATAACGGCTCGACAGATAAGAGTGTAGAAATCATAGAGAAGTATAGAAAAGATCCAAGAGTTTCTGTAAGATATTATTCTGAGAACGAACCACCTTTTAAGCGCTGGAATGATGGTGTAGATTCTACGCAAGGTGAGTATGTAATGATCGCAGCTTCAGATGATAGTTGTGATCCTAGATTATTGGAAAAGCTAGTTGAAAAATTGGATAACCATCCTTCTGTTGGTTTTGCTTATGCTCAATCATGGGAAATAGATGATCAGGGTAAGCGATTGTATTTATCTAAGGATTTAACAGATAGCTTAAATCCAGATCTTTGGGCTACAGATTTTGTTGCCAATGGGCAAGAGATGTGCCATTACATGCTGTTTCTTAATATAATTCGCTTCTCAGGACTCGCACGGCGATCTGCTTTTGTTAAAGCTGGTGGATTTGACACACGATTGTCCTATGAGGCAGATTGGCTGCTTTGGTCAAAAATATTAACAATTTCAGACATTGCTTATGTCGCTGAACCGTTGATTTTTGGTAGGATGCACATGAATTCGTTCGGCAAGGCAGTGAAGAAGATATTGGTACTTGAAGGGCGGTTAGTAGTAATTCGTTACTTGCTATCAAACGTAAAGCCACCAGAGCACTTTTGGGAGACAGTCTATAAGCCAATCATAGGATATTGGGTACGGCTAGTATTTTCAGAGAAAATTCCAATTAGTATAAACTTAAGGATTTATTGCTTGTTGAAGGAGATAAATCCTCATGTAAATTATTTGTTAGTTATAAATTTTCTTGAGATTTTGAAGAGAAAAATCGGTCTACTCTATAACTCTTTTTTTCAAAAGAAGATAAAGCTTCTTTTGAAGTAGGAATAAAGCATTTTCATTAGTGAGGAAACCACTAAAATCCTATTTACTCTGATGCACAAATTTTGTAGTTATTATGCTTAAGCTAATACCTTTCCAGACTGAGAAGCAACAAATACGCCAAGTGTTGTGCTTGGGTGCTCATAGTGATGATATTGAGATTGGCTGTGGAGGAGCTATTCTAGCTCTAGTTGAAGCATTTCCTGATTTAAATGTTTTTTGGGTTGTATTGAGTAGTGCAGGTAATCGTCGAGAGGAAGCCTTAGAGAGTGCGAATGCTTTTTTGCAACCTGTCAACCAAAAAACGATTTTAATTGAAAACTTTAAAGATACATTTTTCCCCTATATGGGCATAGAGATCAAAAAATTCTTTGAATGGTTAGGGAAAGAAGTTTCGCCTGATCTCATATTGACCCACTATCGCCAGGATTTGCACCAAGATCATCGGTTGGTTTCTGATTTAACCTGGAATACATTTCGTAATCATATGATTTTAGAGTATGAAATTCCCAAATATGATGGCGACTTAGGAAACCCTAATTTTTTTGTTCATATCAGTGATTCGATCCGAAAGCAAAAAATTGCTCATCTTATGAAGTTTTTTGCAACTCAATCTAATAAGCATTGGTTTACGGAAGAAACGTTTTCAGCAATTCTTAGATTACGTGGAATCGAATCAAACTCACCAAGTCAATATGCAGAAGCTTTTTACTGCAGAAAAGCAGTCTTGATGTAGGATCATAATGTTCATAAAATGAGTCACTTGATTAGAGCATGGAGTTTTATGGGTTAGATTGAGCCGATAGGCGAGGCCTGAAAATGAGAAAGCCAATCTTTGCTTAAGCTACTCCGTAAAGCCATAAAATGGACTTACATTAAGTTGATAGAAAAATACAAGTTAGGTTTGGTTCGCACAAAAATTTGACATACAAAAATAATTGTTATGAAAATTCATGTTCTTTCTATGGCTCATAATGAGGCTCACCTGCTTCCTTATTTTATTAGCCACTATCGCAACCATTTTCCTGATTGCGAAATTACAATATTTGACAATGAATCTACTGATGAAACTGCAAGTATTAGTCAAAGTTTTGGGTGTAAAGTCATCTCTGTTGTGTCGGGTGGTTACGTGGATCAGATCCTTTCAGACACTAAGAATGAGCAGTGGAAGAGTAGTCAAGCCGATTGGGTAGTAGTCTGTGACATCGATGAATTTTTGCAGATTAATCAAACTGAGTTAGAAAAGCTAAATGATTCTGGAGTTACAATTTTACGAACTCAAGGCTTTGACATGGTTGGGAAAAATGGAAATCTTGAGGAGATTACAGATAAATATCCAAATGATTGGTATAGCAAAATTGTATGCTTTAAACGAACAGAAATTGAAAATATTAACTACACGCCAGGAGCGCATCACTGCAGCCCTACTGGAAATATTCAGTGGAGTTCAGCAGCTTATGAATTGTTCCACTATAAGTACCTTTCGCTAAACTTAGCACTTGAAAGAATAAAACTGCGTTGCGATCGAGCAAGCGAAGATAATCGCCTAAAAGGGATTGCTTATCAGTATTACGAATTCAACGAAAGAAAAACTCATCAAGAGTTTTCTCAAGCGTGGCGAAAAGCGATATTATGGCGCTTTCTTAAGAGGCTGCTTCCGAGAGAGAAGAATTATCGTTTAGGTCATAAACTTATAGCAAAAGTACCGTGAGACGACATAGTCTGATGGCTGACAAACCTAAGGTTCTCTTGGGCTTTGGAGGATGTCTGAGAATGAGAGACTATGCTAGTCATCTGAGCATCATAGCGAGTCATTACTACATACATGAAGGTCGCTGAGGTTTCTGGCAGGGCCGCATAGTCTTTAAACAAACGACGCGGCCAATTAAGCCAACCCCAAGTGCGCTCGATCACCCACCGTTTCGGCAATAAGACAAAGCCTTTGCTGTTATCAGAAGCTTGATGGTTTCGAGCTGCCAACGTAAGTGCCCATGGCATGAAGTCTACTCCTTCACAGGTACCATTCACCCAAACCACCTTCAATCGGGTAAGCTGCTCAGGTAGACGTGACAGCCGAGCGACAAACTAGCGGGCACCCTGCTGGTCACTGACAATGACAGCCATTATGGCTGAAAACATTTCTCGAACTGCCTGATGGCACGCCGTTACATGACACAATCGAGCAGGTGTTTGCCTAGCACTAAGGCTGCTGATCACTTGCATGCCCTAAGACCCGATACACATCGATTAGTTGCTGCTTGCCCTTTAGAACTAACGGTCCCCAAGGTTCAACGGCAAAGCGGTCTTGCAGATGCACGAGAGTATCTTTGGCAATGAGAATGCGGCAGAGTTCTGTTTGCTGGTCTTTTGCGTAGCTTTCTAAGCGAGATGCAATGTTAACACTGTCACCAATCACGCCATATTCCAGCCGATCTTTGCCACCTAAACTGCCTGCCACGATCGGCCCGGTAAAAATGCCCACTCGCATTTGCGCCGTTGGCAGGTTACGCTTCTGCCAGTCTTGATTCAGCGCTTGCAGGCGATCACTCATTGCCAAAGCGCACTCAACAGCTAAGCGGGCATCTTGGGAGACTTCGATCGACGTGACCCGGTGAATGGGCACTCCGAACACAGCTAACAAACCATCGCCTGTAAACTTGTTGATAATGCCATGATTAGCTTTCACTTCCTCAGTGATGGCGCTTAGATATTCGTTTAGCCATTCCAGCAATGCTTCGGGAGACATCTGTTCTGACAGCGTGCTGAAATTTCGAATATCAGTAAATAGCATTGTGGCGATCAGGCGTTGCCCTGGCAGTTTGCCAGATTTCAGCAAGCGATCGCGGCTTTTCCACAGGGTTGTAGCAATTTCAGGCGACGTGTTTTGCCCCAGTAGTTTCATCATCATGATTTGTTGACGCTGTGCCTGCTGTGCTCGATACGATACGACAAGCGTTGCAACCACGATGATACCTATCACAGGGGTGGCTGTAGGCACCCACCCTTGAGCCAAAAAAAGAGCGTAGCAGATTCCTAGCAGAACCATAATGGCAAGTATGACCACCAGACAAAGCCCCAGCGGGTGGCGAATGAACCAGGCGAGGCTGCTACCCAAGACAACCCAAGCTCCAATCCAACTGCATTCAACCCAATCAGGCCAAAACCAAACGAGCGGCTGCTGGTTAAGCGCTGCGTCCAGAATTTGGCTGACCATTTGAGCATGAATGACAACACCGGGCATTGAGACAGCCTGTTTTTCAGCCATGCTGTAGGGGGTGAGAAAGCGATCTTTCGCACTCTCGGCGGTCGTGCCAATCAGCACAATCTTGCCGTTGACCCATGCTGGCTCGATCGCGCCATTTAATAACTGAGTTAACGTTACCTGCCGTGCCAGATGGCTACGCGCACGGTAGTTCAGCAAGATCTGATACCCCTTCGCATCCACAGTTTGATATTGTCCGGATGTAGTTTCCCAGGGAGTAAATTCCGTTTCGCCGAGTTGCAAATTGCTGGGATTGCGTAAACCTGCTTTTGGTAGAATACCCTGTGGCCGCAGGTATGCGAGTGCCAAGCGGAGCGAAAAAGCATACAGCGTTTCCGTCTCTGTATCCATAAACAGCAACCCGCGACGAATAACTCCATCGGGGTCACTGGCGATGTCATTGAAGCCGATGCGGTCTTCTGGGACTCCCGGAGGCGGATTCACCCCCAAATCATCTGCGTCTTGGACTTTCGTAATGGCAATCACATTGGGCTGCTGCAATTGTTTCGCTAGGGCAGCCGTGCCAGGAGCCTGTGGTAAATCCCGATAAATATCTAAGCCGATCGTCTTGGGGTTGAACTGTTGCAGCGTTTGCAGCGCCGTTGCGATCGTGCGGTCGGAAAGCGGCCATCGCTTCTGAGCTTTAATATCGGCCTCGGTAACCGTCACAATCAGCAAGCGCAGATCAGTAGTCCGACTAGGGCGCAGACGCACCATCAGGTCATAGCTGGCAAGTTCAAGCGGCTGTAAGCCACCAAGATGATGCACGCCGAGCAAGCAAGCAGTCACAACGCTACTTGTCGCCACGATCGCAAGTGGCACCAACGCGATCGCGGGTAGCGCGGCGAGTTGCATCCAGCCATTCCGGCAGTGTTGAAAAAATTTAGCAGTCACAGATGCTCTCAGCGTTGGATAACCGAGGGTAGACGTTAGCGTCAGGACGTTGCCGTGTGTACCAGAAAGCGTGGACTTTATACGAGTAAGCCCTAAGCAACTGAAACTCTAACGGTTCATTAGACTGCTTGCGCGAATACTAAAACCCCTCTCGCTCTCTCAATGCTGAGGCAAGTAAATGTCTAGTTCTTCAGCGTTGGAGGGCAAAGGGGGGCAGAAGCTAATTCATGCAAGCGGTCAATTGTCTAGATCAAGCAGTCGATGCACCAGGACTCGCGAGACGAGTTACTCTCCCATTAAATCTATACATCCTTTTCCCTATAAAATCCCGACAATTGAGCAGAAGCTCACGCTGTCTTTTTGAGCATACGCTCCAGGATTGTTTTTGCAGGTTCCACGATCGCCCAGGTACCGTTTGGTTGCTTGCGCAAAGCGGCGAAAAGTAGCAAATCACCATTGCCGATCGCCTCTCCTTGACTGACTTCGCCCAAATGCGGCTCCTTCAAACCACAGAGGCGAAAAAGGTAAGCAGGGACATCTGGGCTAGAAAAGATTAGACAACGGCGATTGTCAAGCTGAGTACGGCCATCAAAAGGCGCGTAGACCTGATTGCCATCCAGCGCAATCGAAATATCGCCAAGCCCACCGAGAACTTTGCGATCGGCGATCATGTCACCCGGTTGCAGCTCCCAACTTTGGTAAAGCTTGATGCTAAGCGGTGATTCAGGGCTGGGAGCTTTCGTACACCCGATCGGCAGCAGCGTCATAGCCAGCAGACCAACATTGAGCAAAGTATCTCTGACCTTCATGAAAGCAACTCTATCGAACATTGAAGCGATATCCAGCGTACTGATCGCCTTCGTACAGAATGACTAACCAGGTTTGCGGTTCAAACTCTAGAGGATACGCTTCCCGCTGAGCCGTTGCGCCTGCCCGGACTTGAAGGTCAACCAGCCTGCAGTAGGGCTCTTTCACAATTTCTTGCACTTTTTGCTTTTTATCGCCTTCAGGCACCGTAAGCAACCGCGCTAACTGCTGTCTCGACAACTTCGCCTGCGACTGCACAACCTCCTGACACGGTTCACCAGAGGCTTTTTTACTGAAATTTTTGCTCAATAGCGAAGGCAGGCTATGTAAATCTAACAAAAGCCCAAACGCCAAAAGCACAGCGCCTCCAGCCAGCAGCTGCTTTGAAATTACAGGTTCAGACTTTGAGTATCCCATCCATCCTCCTAATCGATTGGTTGGTCTAAGCATTTGGGAGTCAGCAGCTAGGAGGCTTATAGATGAGAGGATTCCAGCTTCTAGCTTCCCCACGGGCACAAATGGACTAAGGTTGCATACTGAGAGGGCTAGCAGGTTCGCAAACACGAGACTCCAAGGAACTCGGCGAACACAACGCGCAATTAGACTAGAGCCTGCCTCCCAGGAGCAATCCCAGCATAATGAGAAACAAGCGGTAGATAGAAACAAAGCCAGCTCTGGGCACAAACAGCGCCAGGTAAACGGCAAGCGCCGCTGGCGCAAACATCAACACCAGAAAAACGGGCGTGAGCGCTGGCACCATTGCCAACAGTAGCCTTGAGCCCACGCGAATAGCAGCAGCAAGCACAATCCAAAGCACCGCATCACCAATTTTATCTATTGACTTTTGCGGTAATTGAAGCAACTGCCGCAACTGTAAGCCGTAGCGCCGAACGGAGAAAAACCCCAACGGTGACTGAGATGTCCGCGATCGCCCACGGCGCACTTCAGGATAGCCACTGATCATCGAGGGTTCTACCAGTGCGCGCCCACCATCACGGCTGGCTAGAGAGCGTAATGCCTGAGCCGTTTCTGTTGCCTCCTGCTGCGCTTTTTGGTCACTGTGGAGTGATAGCGGGGGCTGGTTTGCAGGAACGGGTTTGCCGTTGGCCCCATAGCGATAAATGCTAGTCCCAAAAGCTTCTACACCCGAAGCAGGCGGAGGTTGAACGACAGAAGTCGCGGAGCCAGACTGGGTGCGATCGCGGGTGTTGCCAGGAGCGATCGCGTCTTGTGCTGTTGGTTCTCCCTCAATCAGTGCCGTTTCTAGCTCCTGCAACAATTGCTTGATCCGCTCTGCCTGAGCTTCTAAGGCTTCCGTATCATCATCCTGAGCTGGCATGGGTGGAACCTCTCGTTGGGGCGATCGGGGGGAGTGCTTACTACTTCTCGTAGCCTTCTTTTTAGACGGAGAAGCAGCGGCTGACCCAGGCGCAGCATCGCCAGTCAAGGCATCTTGCTCGGCCTGAGCCTTCTTACGCTTGCGCTCTGCCAGCAGTTGATTGATTCGTTCTGCCTGAGCTTCTAACCGCTTTAGCTCATCGATATACGGCTGTTGATGCCCGTCACGCATTTGCCGAAAGGAAAACGCCTTTGGGAGTGGTGTGGCAGACTTACGCTTGGCGACAGGCTTGCGTTTAGTGGTAGAGCCTTGTGCAGGTGCTTCAGATGGTGCTTCAGTCTTCTGGCGGTGGGGCATTTCTACGACATTTGCGTCACCCTGTTGCGCCCCCTCATTTGAACCCTCAAATTCTGAGTCCTCAAATTCTGGATAGGGCTGCTTGGCGAGATGCATCTCTGTTTGCAGCGATCGTCTTGCTCTGAAACGTGCTTGAAGTTCGTCCATAATGGGGGATAGTCAGCTCGGTCAGCAAAAAGTCCCTCAGCGAACCCAAATGAGAGACCTCTACTCAGTATTAGTACAATGGTACTATAGAAGGATGATTATTGACGACAATTTTTTGCCAATTCCCGGAAGTACCCTTAAAAGATCCTTCAGCGCCATCTAACTAAAATGCTATGGCAGGGTAGTGGACTAGACGTGTGGATACAGTTAAATGCTAGGCCAAACTCATAGCGGTTCGTAAAGAGACCAATGGACTATATTGTGCATCCGTACTGCTTTAGAAAAGCAATCAGATGCTTACGCTTAAGCGTTTGAGTCTGCTGTTTCCCAATTGGATGCAGAGTCGGTTCTAACTGCCGTGGATAAGCGCCCCAAACAGCGGTGTAGGCATGATGAAGGGGGTGCTAACAACGCTCTGAGTTGGAGGGGCGCACTGTCTTGATCGTTGGACAACATATAGGCCAATTTTGCACCTATCGTATGATCAATCGCGTGTCACAACCAGCGGCCTTTAGATCACCAAGCTAACCTGTGACCCCTGCTCTGTTTTGGATACTTCAATACGCGATTGAAAGGCTTCTTTGAAGTGGGGGACATGGGTAACGGTAAGAATGCAAGCGAAGTCAGCCGCGATCGCGTTGATAGCCGCAATCAGGCGATCGCACCCTTCCGCATCCTGGGTGCCAAAGCCTTCATCCACAATCAGCATTTGCAGCGCGGTACCCGATCGATGTGTCAGTAGGCGCGCTAAGGCTAACCGAATGGCAAAGTTTACCCGAAACGCTTCTCCACCTGAATAGGTTTCATAGGGACGAGTACCGTGAGCGTCAGCAATGAGAATATCCAGCGTTTCAATGAGTTTAGATGATGGGGTCTCGTTGTGTGGTGCTTTGGTTGCCAGCTTTGCTTGGCGGGCTTGCTCACGACGATTGGAGCGCTGGGTGACAAATTGAATATGGAGTTGATTGGCGCTGAGGCGACTGAGAATCTGGTTGGTTTCGGCTTCGAGTTGGGGCAAGGCATTTTCAATCATCAAGGCTTGAATGCCATTTTTGCCGAACGCTTGCGCTAACTCCTGATAAATGCGCTGCTGGTGACGGGCAGTTTGTAGGTCGGTTTTGAGTTTTGAGTTTTGAGTTTTGAGTATTTCTAGCTGCTGCTGTTGTTGCTGTAGGCGGCCAAGAGCGGCAAGATTTTCATCGAGTTGCGATCGCCGCTGCTGCATAGACTGTTCTAATTGTTGAATTTGCGCCTGACACGCTGGCGTTTGCTCTAGCTGTTGCACTAGCTGCTGGATCTGTGTTGCAGCCAGTTGGCGATCGTGCTGGCGATCGTGCAATGTTTGCGTGAGGGCAAGCACTCGCTGCTGGCTTTGTGGGTGCTGTTGGCGGGCACGCTCTAGTTCTTGATGCTGAAGCTGCCAGGTTTGCGACTGCCGCAACGCTTGACGAATGTTGTTGTGCTGTTCCAGGTCGTAGCCAGTTTCAGCCATGTGGTGTTTCAATGCAGCAAGCTGGGCAGCCGTTTCAGCATTTAACTGGTCAAGGCTGGCTTGCTCTGCGGCAACCTGTGCTTCTAGATCTGGTTGCCGTTGTGCCAGTTGGGTGTGTCGCCGCTGTGCCTGCTTCATTTCGGCATGACGGATTTCTGCCCATCGCCAGCGATCGACTTCGCCCCGTGCTAGCGCATGATTTTTTTCGTCATAGTTCAATTGGTTGAGGCTGTGATCAAGCAACCGTAGTTCTTCTTGCAGTTCCGTTGCGTAGTTGCCAAGCTGAAGTGATTGTTCTAACTCCGCCGCTTCAGCCACGATCTGCTGCAAGGTTGTTTGAGTGGCGATCGTCGTTTGAAGCTGCTCTTGCAATTGCCCCCGGCGCTCCAGCACAGCGTGATAAGGCTTCAGCTCTCGCTCTAGGTCACGATATTCTTGTCGCAAAATTTGAATTTCACGTTCCGAAGCGGATAGCTGCTCCCGGATGACCCAGATTTGCTCTGTGATGGCTTGCTGCTCCGCCTGATGCTTCTCTAGCACAAGGCTCCAATGCTGTTCGTCGAGGGGGCGATTGCAGAGGGGGCAGGGGGGGTAGGAGGGAAAGGGGGGAGGAGAGTTATGAGTGATGAATTCTAAGTTTTGAGTTCTAAGTTTAGTGTCTCCGTGTCCCTGTGTCTCCATGTCTGCGTGCCTTCTCCTGCTTCCCCTGTTCCCCTTGACTCCGCTCCCCTGCCCCGCTACCTCTGACTCCTGACTTCTGGCTCCTGGCTCCTGCTTCAATAGTTGCATTTTCTGTTCTAACTCTGCTAACTGTGCTTCGCAGTGCCGTTGCTGTTCTTGAAGCTGTTCCATAAAGCTACGGCGTTCTAACCCTCGCTCACGCACTCGTTCTTGGTAGGTGCGGCGTGCTTCTAGCGCGGCGATGCGATCGCTCACATCTTGCACCGCTTGTTTTAATTGTGGTTGGCATTGCTGCTGTGCTTGTAGTTGATGCGCTGATGCCTGAAGTTCTTCTAGCCGAGCGGTGAGGCGGGTTTGTTCGCGCTCGATCTGGTTTTGAAGCTGCTGGCGACGCTGCAAAAGAGGTGAAGCTTGAACCTGAAGCTGATCGAGGTGAATCAGATGGGTTCGTGCCTGTTGCAATTGCTGGAGAGCGGCGGTGATGTTCGCGGTTTTGCTGAGCGTTTGCTGTAGTTCTGCCTCCTGTTGCAGGAGTGCTTCTAGCTGTGCCTGAAGCTGTTGCAGTTGGCGCTGTTGCGTGGCTAAATGTTCGGTTTGCTGCTGTTGATAGTGCTGTAGCTGGTGCTGGGCAATCTGATGGGCTTTAAAGCGAGCAGCAAGGGCTTCTTCATGCACCTGCAAGGTTTGAAAGTGGTGATAGCCTGCCACGATCGCAGCCTCTTGTTGCAGCAGGGTCTCTAGTTCTTGCTGTTGCTGTTGGGCAGCGGCTAATTCTCGCTGTAACCGCTGACAGTCTTGTGCTTGGTGACGCTGCTGTTGTTGCTGCCACGTCAACTGCTGCTGCCAGGTTTGGTGCTGTTGCTGGATGGTTTGCAGAGCTTGAAGTTGTTCGCTGTCTGTCGCCTGTTGCTGCTGCATCCCTGCCAAAACGCCCTCTAGCCCAAGCTGTTCTTGAACGATGCGATCGCGCTGCTGTAGCTGTTTCTGCACAACTTCGAGATTGCGTTCTAGCAACTCAAGCTGCCCCTTAAACTGACGCGACTGATCTTTTGCCTGCTCTGCCATGCGATCGTACTGGTCAAGCTTCAAGAGATCTGCCAAAATCTGCTTCCGTTCCGTAGGACGCTTCAGCATAAACTCATCGGCCCTTCCCTGTCGTAAATACGCCGAATTTACAAACGTCTCATAATCAAGCTTCAGGTGTTCTAGAATCAATTGCTGCGTGGCACGAACACCCTTGGCAGTCAGAGTACGGAAGGTGAGAGTGGGGTGTGGGGTCTGGGACGTAAGAACAGGTTGAGTTGCTTCCCCTGCTTCCCCTGCTTCCCCTGCTTCCCCTGCTTCCCCTGCTTCCCCTGCTTTTCTCCTCTCCCCCCTCTCCTCTCTCCTCTCCTTCCCCTGCGCCACCTGAAACTCTAGTGACGAAGACTGCCCTCGGTAGCGACTGCGGACGATGCGGTAAGTTTGCTGATTGTTGATAAAAATAAAATCCACTTGTGTTTCTTGTGCGCCAATGTGGATGACATCGTCTTCGGCAGCAGCACGGCTTTGCCCCCAAACTGCCCACGCGATCGCTTCCAACAAGGATGATTTTCCGGCTCCATTGGCACCACAAATACAGGCCGTGTGTAACCCTCGAAAATCTAGAGTTGCTTCACGATAGCTAAGAAAGTTCTTGAGTACTAGCTTTAGGGGAATCATGCCGTACCAGCGTTGCAGACCTAATCTTCAGATTAGCAGTACGCTTGCACTTTAATACATTTGCACTTTAGTACGCCAGCACTTTCTATCAAACTAGAAGCAAAATAGCAGGCTTGAATGAGCAAAGTTTGCTACAGCAAAAATATTTTTGTAAAGTGAAACGATTTCAACTGAGTTGGCGGTACTTGCTGAGACGTGTTAATTCGCGGTTAAAGCCTTGTTAGCTTGCTTCTCTACACTGTATACATACGTGGGCGAGTCAACTTCTAAGACACTCTATGGTTGAAATATGGGCACTTTAAGCTTGATGTTGGGTGACTGGCAGTGTTTCTCTGATGCAATACGCTCAGCCCTCTATCCTAACTCTGCCTTCACAAGCTGTGCTTCCTGGCTCAAGCAAGGCTAGATCACTCAATCTAATCCAGATAACGAATGTTGTTTCACTTGTTCAAGCAGATTACCGCTAGAAGGATAGGAAATACGCCTTTGCGCTGTGTGCTGATTGTGCCCTTTGTTTTACAAATTGTGGGCACAGTTGGGTTAGTTAGCTACCTCTCGTTTAAGAACGGGCAACAGGCGGTGAATGATTTGGTGAATCAACTAATGAGTGATGTGAGCGATCGCACGCAACAGCATCTCAAATCTTATACAAAACTGCCCCAACAAATTACGCGACTGGTTACAGATGATCTGGAGCTCGGTACGATCAGCCTCAAGGCACCTAACCTGCGGAGTTTAGATGCCTATTTCTTAAAGCGCATTCAAACGTTTGATGGGGTTAGTTTTATCTACGTAGGCAATGAACAGGGCAAGTTTATTGGTGCGGGACCCACGCAAAGGTTTGGTCAACTCGACCATATTGTTGAAGTCGCCGATGGTACGACGAAGGGAAACTATCTTTCCTATGCCGTTGATGCCAGAGGCGATCGAATCAAGCAAGTGGGTATTTCCAAAAACTATGATCCACGTCGTCGTCCCTGGTACAAAGCCGCCGCTAAAGGTAAAGCAACCTGGAGCGAGATTTATGCCTTTATTGGTGAGGCAAATGAAGGACTAACCATTACAGCCGTCAAGCCGTTTTATCAGGCATCGGGGCGGTTGGCTGGGGTCGCTGCCGTTGATCTATACCTGAATGATATCAGCGTCTTCTTGAACCGCTTGCATGTCAGCCACTCTGGACGAGTCTTTGTTATGGAACCAGATGGAAACCTGGTTGCTAGTTCTGATCATCAGCGCTCTTACACCAAAGCAGGTGGCAGGCTTCAACGGCTTACAGCTTCTGCCAGTAGTGATCCACTGATTCGAGCCACTGTAGAGCATTTGCAGCATGCGATCGGCAATTTTGGAAGTATTCAAAAACCACAGCGGCTCCAGTTTGAGAACCGTGGGCAGCGTGCCTATGTGCAGGTATCTCCCTGGCGGGATGAGTTTGGCTTGAATTGGCTGATTGTAGCCGTAATGCCCGAATCTGATTTTATGGCGCGCATTGATGCCAATACTCGTACAACAGTTTGGCTGTGTCTTGCTGCTTTGATTGTGTCGATCGCGATTGGTGCGGTGACAGCCCGTAGAATCACCCGCCCAATCTTGCGCCTCAACGCAACTGCGAAGGCGATCGCAGCCGGACAATGGCAGCCTCCAATCACACTTGATCGAGCGGATGAACTGGGCGAACTTACCCATTCCTTTAATCAAATGGCGAGTCAACTCCAAGCCTCTCTCGCTGAAATGCAGCAGTTAAATCAAAAGCTCTCGGACGGTGAAAGTCGCTTGGCGCAGTTTTTAGAAGCGCTCCCAATTGGGGTTGCTGTCCATAATCCTGATGGCACTGTTTTTTACTTTAACCAGACCGCTAAGCGCTTATTAGGCATTGAGACGATTCCAGACCGCACTATCGAGCGACAGGCTGCTGCCTACCAGATTTATCGGGTTGGTACGCAGCAACTTTACCCAGTTGAAGACCTACCTGCTGTACGGGCTTTAAGAGGTGAAAACGTTGTCACAGATGATCTTGAACTGCACCGAGACGGCGACATCCACTTTCTGGAAGTGCTGGCAACACCGATTGTGGACGGTCTGGGCAAGGTTACTTATGCGATCGTAGCCTTCCAAGACGTGAGTGAACGTAAGCATGCTGAAGCAACGCTGCGTGCCAGTGAAGCACGCTTTCGTCGGCTGACTGAGAATGTGCCAGGTGTGATCTACCGCTATGTCTATTACGCCAATGGCACCAGAGGGTTTACGTACCTCAGTCCACGGTTTCGTGAACTGTATGAAACCGACCAGGCATTGGCAATGGATGATCCTAACTGCTTGTGGCGTATGGTTCCTCCAGAAGACCTGGCAGCCATGCGAACATCCATTGATCTTTGCACGCAACAACTTCAGCCCTGGTCGATGGAACATCGCGTGCTGCTGCCGTCTGGTCGTCTCATTTGGGTACAACATTTCTCCTGCCCAGAGCGACAACCTAATGGTGATGTCATTTATGATGGGTTCTCGATCAACGTGACCGATCGCAAACAGGCAGAACTCTTCCTGGCAAATTACAACCGTCTGTTAGAGCAGCAGGTTCAGGAACGCACACTGGCATTAGAACAGGAAATCGCTGAACGCCAAAAAGCCGAAGATGCTCTCAAGCAAGTGAACTTAGAGCTAAAGCGCCTTGCAACGCTGGATGGCTTAACCCAGATTGCCAATCGGCACCGCTTTGATACCTATTTTACGCAAGAGTGGCGACGAGCAGTACGAGAACAAACGCCGCTATCGTTGATCCTTTGTGATGTCGATTTCTTCAAGCCCTACAACGATCGCTATGGGCATCAGGCAGGCGATGAATGTTTACGTCAAATTGCTCAGGCTATGAGTAGTGCCATCAAGCGCCCCAGTGATTTGCTAGCACGGTATGGTGGTGAAGAGTTTGTTGTCGTGCTGCCAAATACCGACAGTGAGGGTGCTAATACTGTAGCCGCCGCGCTTCAGGCAGAAATTCGACGACTCAAATTATCCCATGCCCACTCTAAAGTGAGCGACTACATTACCATTAGCCTGGGCATTGCCAGTACGATTCCACAGGTTGATGGAACACTCAATAACTTGGTTGCTGCGGCTGACACAGCCCTGTATCGCGCTAAAAAAGAGGGACGCGATCGCACCGTAACGTACCAGTTGTAAGAATCGGCCTGGTGATGGACGGTTTTCCTCTGATGTAATGAGCGAAATCTTGAAGGAGCGTTTGAATTTATACCAATCATTCTCCTTACATCAACTACGTTATGGGAAGACGGTGCAGGAAGCACAAAAAATGGTTCTCCTGTGGGCATCAAGATTTGGGTAAAACGTGTCACCCCTATGCCAGTAAAGCGATGGATAGCCAAACTCAGCAACGCGATGACGAGCAAAAACGGCAGCACCGACAGCAATGGCAGCAAGCCTTTGCACATGATTCTGTTGATCTCACAGGTTTACCGACACACATTGTCCTTAAAGCGCGAAAAATTTTGCAGGAACTCAGTGCTGGAAAAGGCTACTACCAGTTTCAAGGCAAGCGCTTTCGGTTTGACCGCACACTCATCTCGATTCCAGTCACTTACAGCTACCGCTTGCTGTGCCGTGAGCAAAAAGACGGTCTTCTGCCGCTTAAAGTGCTTTCTCATGAACAGTACAACGCGATCGCTCGCAATCGGGTCGCCATCGGATAGGCTACCAGCGACGCTCTTTACGCTCGATAAAAGGTGAGTGCCGTCTTGCCATAAACCTTTTGGCGACAAAGTTTCAGAGTTACTGGTGTTGGCATATTTTTGCGATCGGGGCTATGCTCCACCGCGAATTCTCCATCGGGCACTAAAAGTTGAAGGCACGCGATCGCCTCGATCACGGGTTCATACAAATTACTGTCATAGGGTGGATCAAAGTAAATGTGATCGAATTTCTGCCCTTCCAGTGCTTTTATGCGCTGTCGCACATCACCTCGTAACACTTGAAACGTTTGAGTTTCTTTCGCCACTTGCTGCCAGTTTTGCCGAATAATGGCACAGGCACGAGTAGACTGTTCAATGCCAACAACAAGGCTTGCCCCTCGGCAAAGCGCTTCCGCACCCATCGCGCCACTACCTGCACAGAGATCCAACCAACGACAGTCTACAATTGTGCCCTGCCAAATGTTGAATAAGGCCGATCGCACGATCGCCAGCGTGGGTCGTGTTTCCTGTCCTGGCAGGGTTTTGAGCTGCCGATTACCGTAAATCCGTAAGCTCATTGCGTCTGGTCAGATAAGTTTTTCTGCATCGCTTCGCCTACTTGCGCAACTGTCATGTCTTGATGTTGCAGCAACGAGTCAGCGACATTACTTTGATCAAAGTGGCTTCGATTTTGGCTGAGTTTATACTTGCCTTCTAACTTGGTTACTTGCATTTCAAAGCCAACGATCGCCGCCATCATGCCCTCGCGATAGCCCGCTGACAGTGCATCCCATTGTGGTTTATAAGCGGGTTCATAAAAAGAAACCATCGCTTTAATCATCGCGTCTATACTTTCTGGAGACTCTGCCAGCGTAATCATCTGCGGCTTGCCAAACGCGTGGACTGCGATGTAGTTCCATGTGGGTACATTCTCGCGCTTTTCGTACAGTGAGGGCGATATGTAAGCGTGTGGATCGTTGAAAATTGCTAATGACTCAGCTTGACCAAAGGCTTGCCACTGAGGATTTGCCTTAGCAAGATGTCCTGTAAGTTTGACAACCCCATCATGGACTGTTGTAACTAATGGCACGTGAGATGCCGTCGGAATGTTGTCTACAACAGTCACCAAGGTGGCAAAGCTAAATGCCTGCATAAAATCAACGAGCTTTTTCAAATCGTCTTCACGAAAAGCTGGTGAAACATACATCAGCCGATCATAGATAAAGGACGACTATTCACTAACTGCACAAAATTTGCCAGGATTTGCAGCCCTGATGTAGACGATTTTTCAGGATGAAATTGAACTGCCATGAGGTTCTCTTTTGCGATCGCAGCCGTCACTGTCTGGCTTCCATGCGTAATCGTTGCAGCACGCACATTAGCATCAGTGGGATCAACGTAATACGAATGCACAAAGTACAGCCACGGAGCGGCAGGTAATTGCTGCCACAAGGGAGAATGGGGTTGAGTGAGTTCTAACTGATTCCAGCCCATGTGCGGAATGGTGATGCCGGGTTCATGACGAAAGCGCTTGACGGTGCCTGCGATAATGCCTAAGCCCGGTTCCTTACCTTCCTCACTGGACTCAAACAGAATTTGCAACCCCAGGCAAATGCCCAAAAAAGGTTTGCCGCTGGCGATCGCTCGTTTAAGCGGTGCTTCCAAATGGCGCGATCGCAAATGTTGTACAGCCGGATCAAAGGCACCAACACCGGGCAGCACGATCGCATCCGCCTGTTCCAACTCAAGCGACGAATCGGTAATCTTGGGAGCTGCACCTGCTTTCTCCAGTCCTTTACAGGCAGAGTGCAGGTTGCCCATGTCGTAGTCCACCACTGCGATCGTTGGCATCTTCTGTCCCTTTATGCGCGTTCACTCTCTAAAATTGTAGTCTGCCACAGTCGCCTACACGCTAGCCGGAAACGCTGCGGCAAATGCAAATTCACATCCACCAACAGAGCTTAATTGTGGTCTAAAAGCCATCATTCATCCTCCTTCACTTCTACCTCCTGACTCCTGACTTCTCCCCATCCCCCATCTCCTATCTCCCAACCCCTATCCCCCATTCCCCACTCCTTCTCCATGTTCAAAGTTGTCACACCCAGATTCTCACAAACCTTCGATCGCTGGACAGATGCCCTCAACGCTGCCAAAGACCTCATCCCCGAATGCAAAAGCCTGACAGAAGACATTCGTATTTTTCTCTTTGACGATCTGGTGTGGGTCTACAGTCGGCTGCACAAGTACCCGCAGTACATCGGTGCAGGCATGTACGATCGCCTCGCGCGGCTCTTTGTACAGGAAGCGATGGAAGAGGAGTGAGGAGGAGCGAGGGCAGGGGAAGAGGAGGGAGCAAGGAGAGCGGAGGGAGCGACTCAGAACTCTTTAGTAAAGCGGTGCAAAACACTACTCAAATCTTTCCCTCCTTCCCTTGCTCCCCAAGCTTCCTCTGCCTCTCCAACTTCCTCAGCCCCCCAAGTCCCCTCTGCTCCTCCAGCCCCCCTTGCCTCCCTGCCACTCCCCACCATCGCGGCGACCACCAGTTCCATTCGCCCAAAAGGTTCATCGTCGCTGGCACGAGCACGGCTCGAATGAGTGTGACATCCAGTAAAACCGCGATCGCGCATCCCAGTCCCAGCGCTTTGACGAAGATAATGCGGCTGAAGACAAACGCACTGGTAACGATAATCATGAGGAGTGCGGCACTGGTGATAATGCTGCCCGTATTCTCCAGACCGCTGATGACGCTTTCGGTGTTGCTTTTGCCTTCGTCGTAGGTTTCTTTGATGCGAGTGAGCATGAAGACTTCATAATCCATGCTCAGCCCGAATAGAACGCAGAATAAGACGATCGGCAGCAGCAGATCGATATAGCCTACAGGCGCAAAATGGAGCCAGTGCTGCAAATGACCGTCTTGAAAAATGAAGACTAACGCCCCAAACGATGCGCCGATCGACAGCACATTCATGGCGATCGCTTTGAGCGGCAAAACCACTGAATCGAGCAAAAGATACAGAATCACAAACGTCACTCCCATCATGATGCCAAGCACGGTAGGAAACCTCTCATACATGGCTTGCATGGTGTCTAGTTCGCGCGCCGTTTGACCTGCCACCCATACTTGCAGCCCGTCTAGCTTCCAGTCTTGGATATCCCTCACCAACGCTTGCGTGTCATGGCTATTTCTGGCAGTACGACTGTTCACCACAACTAGGGTAAAAGTACGCCCAGTGACCCAGGTTTGTATTCCTTTCAAGGGCACGTCAGACTGTAACGATCGCAAACCACGTGTTGTTTTTTGTGCGTCTACCTCACTGTCTGTTGGCTGGCTCTTAAACACAAACAACGAATCCCGATCAGGTGCTTTTACAACAGCCGTTAGCTCAGATGGTGATCCGTTTTGGGAGGCAGCATAAAGCTGTTGGTAGGCGGTCAATGGCAAAGAAGGATTGGGGCTAAACAGGCTAGACACACGCTCTACTCGCGGATCGGCAGTGAGTTGCTTGACCGTTTCATACAGAGTGGCAATATGTGGTGTTGAGAGAATAGTGTCTTTAGAGGATGGCGTGCGAATGAGTACCAGAATGGGACTGCTTTCGCCTGCACCAAAGGCTTGCGTTAAAAGCTCTGTTCCCGCCCGAGCAGCAACCTCTTTGGGCAAAATGTCTGCGCCTGTGATGCCAAAGTGAGCTTGCAGAAACGGCGCACTCAGTCCAGAGACAATGATCAACACAGCAAAGCTGGCTGGAATACTATGACGAATGACGTTACGAGCGATCGCAGCCCAGCAACCTTGCCGTTGCAGCGCAAACTTAACCACAAACGATCGTCGCTGTACCCGTTGTCCCAGTAGTCCCAATAAGGCAGGTAGCAGCGTTAGCGCCACGACAACGGACAGCAAAACGACCAACGAACCCGCCATCCCTAACGATTGCAGCAGGGTAATGGGAAACAGCAGCAGCCCCATTAGGCCGATGCAAACAGTCATACCTGAGAAAAAGACAGCACGCCCAGCCGTTTCAACGGTACGAGCGATCGCGGTCTCCACCGTCCCTGTCCCTAGCTCTTCACGAAATCGACTGACGATCAGCAAGGCGTAGTCAATGCCCAGCCCCAACCCCAACATGCTAGCGAGGTTGAGCGCAAACACAGATACACTTAACTGCAACGCAATCAGGTACAACAGCCCAAACGTTACTGAGACGGCAACGACTGCCATTACTACGGGCAAAATTGCAGCGACGATCGAGCCAAAGACAACCAACAGCGCCATCAACGTCAGCGGCAGCACCAAAAATTCAATCCGACCAAGATCCGTTTGACTAATCTGCTGCACATCACGGTTCACAACGGGAATACCTGTCAAAAAGCTTTTCCAACCAGGCATCGGTTGTTTGGCAAGGAGTTGCTCAATGCGATCAATCATCGGCAGAATGTCGCTCACCTCAGTCACCGTGAGGTGAATCATGCTGTACTGCACCTGCCCATCAGCGCTGCGAGCGGTCGGCTGGTCTGTGGCGCTGATCACAGCACTGACGCCTGGTAACTGCCGGATTAGCTGAAGCCGTGCCTCGATTTGCGCTTGATCCGTTTGCGACTTTTTCGGCAACTGATTCTGCTCAGCGACGTCATCTGGAAGGCGTTGAAAGACGAGCGTCAGCGCATCGGCTGTCACATGGAAGTCTTGCTGTAGGCGTTGCTCTGACTGATAGGCGCTGCCAGCTTCATACACAGCCCCCGTTTCTTTGAGCACTCCTTCTAAATGCGGCGTTGCTGCAAGGCTGAGCGCCATCAGGATTGCCCACAACACGATCGTCAGCTTGCGATAGCGATACACCAGCCGTCCCAGCGTATAAAAACCGGGTTGCTTGGGTCGCATTTTGAGATACGCTGGCGCTGGTTCCATCAAGCTCACAGAAGGTTAATCCGCATTTTGTTTGCTCACGCTCAGTTGAACAGCCGCGTGATCGTGCCGTAAAGCGGGGTTAAACTCGCGTGTCGTCGGCTAGTCCGCCAGGTTCTAGCAAGACTACCACCCACCACGATCGCGAGAATGAACCGAAGCTGAATCTTCTCTGTGAGGACACCGCAACGTCCATTAAGCGTAAAGTGCCCGTTGGGGCGACAAGGCTAACAGATTTGCTACGATCGCACCGATCAGCCAGCAACGGCAACAGTTCTTCTTTCATGACTCATCGCAGGCTTGCCGGAAGAACGCATAAAGGAGCGACACCTTAGGATGGCTAAACGCTGCGTCGCGTTCTGCTTCCCTAAGCGGTGCATCTAAAGTGCGATCGTGGAGAGGAATCCATACCAATCCCGGTCTACAATTTATGGCGCGGCAATTTACAATTGTAAATATAGCTACGAGCGTGTAAAAGGATTCCTTAATCTTCCCAGTGGTTGAACACTTCAACTGGCTGGACTTTAGCCCGCCCTGGCTATCAAGACAACACCGATTCCCTCTATATACCGCTTACAGGTGGTCACCAACGGTTTGTCGCATTTAATCTAGAGAGCAACTATGAAAGACCTCACTCGTTATCGAAACATCGGCATCTTCGCTCACGTGGATGCTGGTAAAACAACCACTACCGAACGCATCCTGAAATTGACAGGAAAGATCCACAAAATTGGTGAGGTGCATGAAGGCGCGGCAACGACGGACTTCATGGAGCAGGAGCAAGAGCGTGGCATCACGATTCAGTCTGCTGCGACAAGCTGCTTCTGGAATGACCACCAGTTAAACATCATTGACACCCCTGGGCACGTTGACTTCACCATCGAAGTGTATCGTTCGCTCAAGGTACTCGACGGCGGGATCGGTGTGTTCTGCGGTTCGGGCGGTGTGGAACCCCAATCCGAAACCAACTGGCGCTATGCCAACGACTCTGAAGTGGCGCGTATTATCTACGTCAACAAGCTCGATCGCACGGGCGCAGATTTCTTTCGTGTGGTCAAGCAGGTAGACACGATCTTGGGCGCAAAGCCGCTGGTGATGGTGCTACCGATCGGCGTGGAAGAACAGTTTACGGGCGTGGTGGATCTGCTGACCCGCAAAGCCTGGATCTGGGATGACTCCGGCGATCCCATGAGTTACAAGATCAAGGACGTTCCGACGGATATGGTTGATCAGGTCGAAATGTATCGTGAGCAGTTGATTGAACTGGCGATCGAGCAAGACGACGATGTGATGGAAAAGTACCTGGAAGGAGAAGAGCCTGACATCGAGACCCTGAAGCGCTGTATCCGCAAAGGCACTCGCGACCTCGCCTTTTTCCCGACCTACTGCGGCTCGTCCTTTAAAAATAAGGGCGTGCAGCTGGTGCTGGATGCGGTGGTGGACTATCTGCCTAACCCAATGGAAGTCAAGCCTCAGCCCGAAGTTGATCTGGAAGGCAACGAAACGGGTAGTTTTGCTGTGGTCGATCCTGAAAAACCGCTGCGTGCCCTGGCGTTCAAAATCATGGACGATCGTTTTGGTGCGCTGACCTTTACCCGTCTCTACTCCGGCAAACTGTCTAAGGGCGATACGATTCTCAACACCTTCACGGGCAAAACCGAGCGGGTGAGCCGTCTGGTGGAAATGCACGCCAATTCGCGTGAAGAAATCGACTCTGCACAAGCAGGCGACATCATCGCGATCGTGGGCATGAAAAACGTCCAAACTGGACACACCCTCTGCGATCCCAAGAATCCGGCAACGCTGGAACCAATGGTCTTCCCAGAGCCTGTGATTTCGATCGCGGTCAAGCCTAAGGCGAAAGGCGGTGAAGAAAAAATGGTCGCTGCCCTCAGCAAAATGGTGCAGGAAGACCCCTCCTTCCACATGGTGACGGATGAAGAAAGCGGCGAAACCATTCTCAAAGGGATGGGCGAACTGCACTTAGACATCAAAGTGGATATTCTCAAGCGCACGCACGGAGTCGAGGTTGAGGTAGGTAAACCTCAGGTTGCCTACCGCGAATCGATTACCAAGCGCATCGAAGACGGCTACATTCACAAGAAGCAGTCGGGTGGTTCGGGTCAATACGCCAAGATCAACTATGTGCTTGAGCCAGGCGAATCGGGCACTGGCTTCCAGTTTGAGTCCAAGGTTACAGGTGGCAGCGTTCCCAGAGAATACTGGCCCGCCGTCGAAAAAGGGTTTGGCAGCATGACCGACAAAGGTGTCCTGGCTGGCTTCCCTTGCCTGGACTTGAAATTCACGCTGATGGAAGGTGGCTTCCACCCCGTTGACTCATCGGCAATGGCGTTTGAAATTGCGGCGAAAGCGGCCTATCGTCAGTCGGTTCCCAAAGCGTCGCCCCAGCTATTGGAGCCAATCATGAATGTCGATGTGTTCACGCCAGAGAACTACATGGGCGATGTCATTGGTGACCTCAACCGTCGTCGGGGCATGATGAAGTCTCAAGAAACAGGCCCTACTGGCGCTCGCATTAAGGCGGATGTGCCGCTAAGCGAAATGTTTGGCTACATCGGTGACTTGCGTACCATGACCTCTGGTCGCGGTCAGTTCTCGATGTCGTTCTCTCACTACGCCCCTTGCCCAAATAACATTGCGGAAGAGGTGATCAAGGAAGCCAAAGAACGCCAGGCGGCGGCATCGTAGTTGTTGGTTGTTAGCCATTAGAGAGGATAAGGCTCTCACAATGGATCGCAAAACCTCGGAGGTTCAAACGGCTACAGTTGGTTAATGACTGCCTCCTGCTTGAAACCTCCGAGATTTGCGCAAGTCCTAAATGAGAAACTCACATAACTCACGAAATTCCCTTAAGCTTCCTGGTCGGCATACTACCAATCAGGAAGTTTGTTTTTCTCTAAACTGATCGCTACTGTCTTTGCTATGGAGTTGTATTCGCTGCCTGCAGAAATCATTCTAAATCATCCTCGATCGACCATTGGTTATCTCTCACTACCCTGGAACCCACAACCAGGAGCCTATTTAGAAGTTGATGGTCAAACGTATAGGGTTCTAGAGCGTAGACATCAGTATCAATTGCGATCGGGTCACTATCAGCTACACAAAATTGCGCTCTATGTACAGAAGTGTGATGCCCTCACAGAAGGTAGCTTACTAGAGGGGTGCTGGGTAATTGGCGATCTCACCTGTCGGTATAATGCCCGCTCTGAATTGCTACGGTGTGCTGTAAATCCAAGTGGGCCATGCGATCGCTGTCCGCATTATCGATCGATGGGGAGTGGGGAGTAGGGAGCGGGGAGCAGCTAAAGAGGCAGAAGGTAGGAGGCAGAAGACAGTCTGTAAAGCTGACCGCTTGCCAAAGTCGGAACCTTCTCTTCACAGCACGATCGCCGTCAACTCCACCGTTTCTCCTGGAGCGGGAACGCGCAGTTGGGTGGGTACGCCGGAGGCAAGCAGGCGATCGCGAAATTCTTCAACGCTGCCGACCGTCTGAATGATTTTCGGCAGAATGCCTTCAGCCCGCACATCTCCTAGAGCGGTCGGTAAGAAGAAGCGGGGCTTTAGGGTTTCTACTAGATGCATTGCTTGAAGCGGCCCCATGATGACCTGCCCCAAAAGAGGCATAACCTGACCAATCACGGGCGCGATCGCCACATCCACTGACCCAAAACGCTCCACAGGAACTTTCGTTGGGAACAGGTGCGGCTCGTAGTAAAGGGTTTCGTTTGCGGTAATGTCACGCAGCAAATAGCCGTTTTCAATCTGCCCCGGTTGCAGTTCTGCACCTGGGATCGCCGTAATTTTGAGGGTATCGCCCAACGTGAAGTCCTCCCAACGAGCGATCGCGGTGATTTGCTGATAGCCAAGTTGTTGCACAACCTTCGCTGCGGTGGGGGACGCAACAACAGGAATGCTGCGGTCGAGCCGTTCTAACGTTGGCTTGTGGCAGTGGTCATCAACCCCTTGCGAGAGCAAGATCAAATCAATGAGTGGTAAGGTTTCGGGAGTGTAAGCGATCGGCGTGTTGTGATACGCCGTGTATAGCCAGGGCTGACCATAAAAGACCAGCGGATCAACTAGCCAGGGATCAACCAAAATGGTGTACCCGCTCAGGTGAAAAAGCCAACTATTCAGGTCGATCCGCGTCAATCTCATGATTTGTAATATTCTTTAAGAATCTTTATTTTACAAGGGTACAGGGTGGGGTGGGAGGAGAGTTTTGAGTTGAAAGAATGAAAGGCGTTGGAAAAAGCTGATAGCTGACCGCTGACCGCTGAAAGCTGATTTAATTGAACTCTACCTAACCTATCTGCAAGGAACGATCGACCGCATGAGCGATTCAAGCATTCCAGTAGCCCTGACGATCGCGGGATCTGATAGTGGTGGTGGCGCAGGCATCCAGGCAGATCTGCGAACGTTTGCGTTTCATCGGGTGCATGGGACATGTGCGATCACCTGCATTACGGCACAGAATACGCTGGGAGTCGATCGCGTCGATGCTTTGTCTCCTGAAGCCGTGGTTGCTCAGATGGAGGCCGTGGTTAAAGACATTGGGGTGCAAGCCGCGAAAACAGGCATGTTGCTGAACCAGGAAATTATTCAGGCTGTAACAGCGCAAATTGAAGCACTACAGCTTCAAACGCTGGTGGTCGATCCGGTCATGGTGTCCCGGACAGGGGTACAGTTGATTGACGATGCAGCGATCGCAACCCTCAAAACAGCCTTAATCCCTCTTGCAACGGTACTAACGCCCAACCGCTACGAGGCACAGATGCTCAGCAATCTAGAGATTCAAACACTTGAAACAATGCAGATCGCAGCACAGCGCATTCATGAATTAGGCGCAAAAGCGGTGTTAGTGAAAGGTGGCGGGATGCAAGGCGATCTTCGCGGTGTTGATGTCTGGTTTGATGGACAGCAGCTTGAAACACTGATGACTGCTACGGTCCACACCACAAACACTCATGGCACAGGCTGCACGCTGGCAGCCGCGATCGCCGCTAATCTCGCGCTCGGCCATGATTCTCTGGCCGCAACTCGTCGCGCCAAAGCTTACGTCACTCAAGCCTTGAGTCATTCGCTGGCGATCGGGCAGGGACAAGGCCCCGTGGGGCACTTTTTCCCCTTACTGGTTAATAGTCCGTGGTCAGTAGACCGTGAAAACTAACAACTAAAAACTTCACGACTACTCCTGCCAGGTTGATTGCCAATCTGGGCATTTGTCGCTTTCCCAGCCGTAGGGATGCATCCCGCAGACCAGCATCACGCCGCCGTAAGTTTGACCGTGGTAGTGACGGCAGCCGACACAGGCAGGACGATCGTTTAAAAAGGGTTCGACGGTATGAATCATGGGCTGAGCTGTTTCTTCAACCGCGATCTCAATGCCCAGATAGGCTTCAAGGATGGGGTCAATCAGTTCGCCAAGACGCTGTTCTAGCTCAACTGCAAAAACGGTTTGCATCTGTTCTGCAATTTCTTCTGACGCTTCAAAAAATGACTCAACCATTTCGCCAACGTCTTTGGCAATATCAGCAAAGAACTGCTCTACTTCATCAGCCATGATGTCTAGTAGCTCGGAAAAATCCTTCGACCAGCTTTCCATAGGCTTTCAGTTAACCCTGCGCTTAGAGGTTTCAGAGTCACAGATGCAGCAGGCTACCGATGGAAGCCTCCTTGAAGGCAGCACCAAAGCGCCGCAATCTCTGTGAGAGTTGCCTCAGTATAGCTCACATCATTTGCAAGGGTTTCGATCGCGAAGGTTTGTCTCACTAAGGGTTGTCTCGCTTCAAGCGCTTCAGTTCTTCCTGCAAATTCATGACCTGTTGCCGCATCTGATCAACATCCGTCGGTACTTGCTGAACAGGCTCCTCGTCATCGGTGATGATTTCAATGCGACGAGGCTCAGTTGGTTGGGTTGAGTTTGGAGACTGCACAGATGGTTGTTGCGCTTTGTTCACCATGTCATCCACAAAGCGACGCGCTTCTTCGCTAGTCATCTCGCCGCGCTCAACCATTTCGTCTGCAAGCTGTTGCACCTGCGATCGCAACTCGCCTAGCTTTTCCGTTGCCTTTTCCCCTGCGTAAGACGCAACCCCAATACCGAGGTAAACCGCTTTCTGAACTATATCTCCCAAACCCATAGCGCTACACGCTCCTGAATATCTCAACTTTTCACGGTGGGAATCGCGAGTCAGTGCTGTCTCTGTTCCCAACGCTTCCAGCATAAGAACAATGACAAGAACGTGTCATCAATCTTGCAGGTGGAAAACCGTACACCAGAATAAAAAATGGGTGAATGAGCGAAACGATGAAGGGATGAGCGCTCAAACAAAAGCGACCCGGAGTTCACGCCTATCACAAGCATCCCGTATTGCTGCTACCTTCCGGTCCTGACAAGATTGAGGCGTTGCGATCGCATGAGTCCGGATCACTTAATAGGATAGCACCATCCGATGACAGTGAGTAGAGGGCAGGAGTGGGGAGTAGGGAGTGGGGAAGCAGAGGGGGCAAGGGAAGTAAGGGGAGCAAGGGAAACAGGGGAGCAATTCAAAACTTAAAACTTTTAGCCTGCATCCTACCCTTTGGGAAGCAAGGTACATCCTTTAGCCTTCTGCCTTTTCCTTCTACCTTCTGCCTTTTACCTCTCCCTCACTCCACCGCCACGCACCATTCATAGAGCTTGTAATGCACGCAGCCGTTTTGGACGAGGGGATCTTGTGCCACGATCGCTTTGGCTTCGTCCATAGAGGCGGCTTGAAAGAGGAGCATACCGCCACCGTAGCAGCCCCAGTAACCAGATTTCGCCTGATGACCCTTTTCGATGAGATGACGGACGAATGCTTTGTGGGCAGGAACGTAGCGGTCGAAGATGGCTTTATCGACGACTCCTTCTTCAATTTTGGCGAACCAGGGCATGGAGGATGTTCCTTTGAAGAGACGATGGGTTTGAATCCTAGTTTTGAACAGGCGGCTTTGCACTTACAAAGGTACGATCGGGCTGAAGTGCTGGACGCCAGACGGCGAGTAGTCAATGGTTGGAAGTGGTTGCATTGACTACAAATCAATCAATTGTTCATCGTTTAGTACTCCGGCAAAGATCGCTCAATCAAACAGTCGTAGGGTATACAGGGTAGCCTTTTGAGTGCAACAACTGCTCGGTTTTTTATTGCTTTGTTACCGTCGCAGGCGATTCAGGACGAGGTGAGTGCGCTCAAGCAGGTGTTTGTCGATCGCTACAACAGTCGTGCGGCGCTGAAATCGCCACCACACATCACCTTACAGCCACCCTTTGAGTGGAGCATTGAGGCGATACCACACCTCAGTGCAACGTTGCGTGAGTTTGGCGTGCAGGTAGCCCCGATGCCCATTGCGCTGTCGGGCTTCGGGGCGTTTGCGCCACGCGTCATTTATATCAATGTGATCAAGTCGCCGCCGTTGCTGATGCTACAAGCTGCGTTAGTGAGCCATTTAGAAGCGTCTTCAGGCATTGTGGATGAGGTCGGAAAATCACGATCGTTCACACCACACATGACCGTTGGCTTTCGGGATTTGACTAAAGAAAATTTCAAGCTCGCTTGGGCAGAGTTTCAACTTCGTCCGCTAGAGCGAGAGTGGCTGGCGACTCAGCTCACGCTGTTGCAGCACGACGGGCAGCGCTGGAACGTTCACAGCAGCTTTCCCTTTACAGGCGATGGAAAGGCGAATCTGTTCTAAACATTCGCCCATCCAGGCAAAAGCAACGTTTTTTTGCCATTTCTGCAAGTTTGATCAATTCCGACTATTCTTTAATACTGTAAGTCAATCGGAAAACAGTGTTTGAGGTCTGAGCATGGCTATTTGGCAACGATTACAGCGGTGGCAACGAGGTTTCGAGCGTTGGTTCGGCAGTACGCGTGCAAAACGCCGTTGGCTAGGGTCGTTTTTGGTCGGAGTAAGTTTAGTCAGTGCGATCGCGGCTTGCTCTAGCAATAGCACGACGACGACCAGCAGTCCTTCTAGCCAAACGGTGGCTCAGCAGAGCAACGATGTGCAGTTGACACTGGTATCGTTTGCCGTCACAAAAGCCGCTCACGATGCCATCATTCCCAAGTTTGTAGCGCAATGGCAAAAAGACCACAACCAGACGGTTTCCTTTGAGCAAGCGTCTTACGGTGGCTCTGGTTCCCAAACCCAAAAAGTGCTAGAGGGCGGGTTGGACGCTGATGTGGTGCATCTAGCGTTAGGGTTGGATGTCAACAAACTGGTGACGGCTGGACTGGTTTCTTCTGATTGGCAGCAGCAAGCACCGCACAATGGCATCGTCTCGCGATCGGTAGTGGCGTTGGCGACTCATCCTGGCAATCCTAAAGGCATTAACAGCTTTGCCGATTTGACTAAACCTGGAGTGACGCTGGTGACCGCTAACCCTAAAACGTCTGGAGTGGCGCGCTGGAACTTTCTGGCGCTGTGGAACTCGGTGGTGAAAGCGGGAGGGGACGAAACAAAAGCACTGGATTTTGTCACTCAGGTGTACAAAAATGTGCCAGAACTGCCAGGAGATGCTCGTGTGGCAACAGAAACCTTTTACAAGCGCGGGTTGGGTGATGTGCTGCTGAATTACGAGAATGAAATCATCTTGGCGAAGCAACGGGGTGAGAAGGTGGAGTACGTTGTGCCTGATGTGAATATTTCGATCGAGAATCCTGTTGCGATCGTGGAGAAAAATGTTGCCAAGCACGGCAACCGCGACGTTGCAGAGGCGTTTGTCAAATTCTTGTACACCCCCGATGCTCAGGCAGAATTTGCGAAAGTTGGCTTCCGCCCGGTTGATGAGGCGATCGCGAAAGAAAAAGAAGTGATGACAAAATATCCGACTGTCCCCACTCTCAGCACGGTGCAGGACTTTGGTGGTTGGGAGCAGGTGCAGCAGAAATTCTTTGAGGATGGTGCCATCTTTGACCAGATTCAAACTCGCATCAAGCAGACGAAATCGTGAGCTTGTTTGATTGCTGGTTCAGTCTCCAAGGCGCACCCAGAAACGTGTTTGCCTCAGCTCGCGTGGATGTCTTCAATGGGCAATGGCTCAATAGGTAGATAGCCCTCCAACAGCAGATCTGGCCCAATCTGTCGCCATTGTTTCTGCGTTAAAATCACAGCCTCCGTCATTTCTGTCGCGCCTAAATCACCGATCGGAGAAGGCGCATTTGTGCCTCCAATGATTTTGGGTGCGATGAAAGCCAGCACTTTTTGTACCGCACCATCTACGATCGCCCGTGCTGCCAGTGTGCCACCACATTCCCACAACACGCTGAGGCAACCGCGATCGTACAGGTTCTTCATCACAGCAGAAGGGGTCAAAGGGCTGATTCTGATCACGTCAACGCCTCGCTGCATCAATACATTTTGCTTCTCTTGTGAAGCATTGGTTTGAGTGAAGACGATCGTGGGAGCAACTTTTGTATCCCAGATTTGGGCATCAGACGGTAGGTCGAGCGATCGGCTCATCACGACTCGTAGCGGTGTCGTTTCCTGGCGACTGGTCAGTAAGGGATTATCACGCCGCACGGTATTTCCGCCAACGATAATGGCATCACAAGCGACTCGTAATTTGTGAACCTCAGCACGCGCAGCCGAACTCGTCACCCAGGCGCTATGTCCTGTAGTTGTGGCAATCTTGCCATCCAGCGTCATGGCGTATTTCAAAATGCCAAACGGACGGTGATACAGAATGCGATGAATGAAGGCTTCGTTCAGGGTACGACAGTCGGCTTCTTCAATCCCTACTATCACCTCAATGCCTGCCTCTCTCAACCTTGCAATGCCGCCACCCGACACTCTCGGATCAGGATCGACCATGCCCACGACAACTCGACTGACTCCTGCCGCCACGATCGCCTCCGAGCAGGGTGGCGTCCGTCCGTAGTGATTGCAGGGTTCCAGGTTGACGTAGAGGGTGGCACCACGGGCACGATCGCCCGCCTGCCGCAAGGCAAACACTTCGGCGTGGGGCTGACCTGCGGCGGGATGAAAGCCTTCACCCACGATCGTACCCTCCTGCACAATCACCGAACCCACGAGTGGATTGGGTGCCGTGCGTCCCAACGCCTGCCGCGCCACCTCCAGACAGCGTTGCATTAGAGCACGATCGTTGATACCCAGATCATCAGTCACTCCCTACTCCCTCACTTCGCAAGGCTGGCTTTGTATGCCGCCCAACCACCCAGATGCGAAATGTCTTCCCAGCCATATTTCTCGATCAGTTCGCGAGGGTAGAGAATCGCGGTCAGCACTTCGCCATCTTCCAGCACCACATCGGCAGGATACATATCAGGTGGTTCAGTTGCCAGGAGGTGTTCATACTGGGCGATCGTCAATTTATATACTTCACCTGGAATCGAAATCCCGCCGTCTGCTACTTCATAAATCGCAGGATGCCAGCCATCTGCTGCCGAGTGTAAACGATACTGTGGGCGGGTTTTCGCTTCCCGAATAAACGTTGCGGATTGCAAATTGCCGTGGTCAGGTTGGCCCCGCAGCGCCGAACCACAAATAAAGACTCTCACACCAGTTGTTTCGGTCATTGTGCCCCTAGTTTTGTACAGCCTGAACTACCACGTGCCGTTTGATTGTTCTAAGTTTAGGGTTAGCAGGTCTTTGTTACAAGCCAGGTCTTCGTTAGAGGCCAGTACTATCGCAAATCACGATCGAGGGGATGCTTATGCCTGTTCTTTCTACACTTACAGTCAACGGCGATCGCCTCAACCGCTCGCTCTTTCAATTAGCAGAAATTGGCAAACTGCCAGACGGTGGGGTCAGTAGGGTTGCCTTTACGACCGATGATTTACTCGCGCGTCAGCAGGTAAAAGGCTGGATGGTTGCTGCTGGTATGACCGTTCGCATTGATGCGGCGGGTAACATCATTGGTCGGTATGCCGGACGATTTGATGATGCGGCAGCACTAGCAACAGGTTCGCATATTGACACGGTGCCTATCGCAGGTCGCTACGATGGCTGTTTGGGCGTGCTGGCAGGCATTGAGGTCGTGCGATCGCTCCACGAAGCCAACATTCAGCTCGATCATCCACTTGAAGTCATTGTGTTTACTGATGAAGAGCGCTCAGTGCTGGGCTGTAAAGCGATGGCGGGCGAAGTAAAAGAACCCGCAGAGTACTATGCTCGTCTCGATGGTTCGCCCATTCAAATGTGTTTAGAAAAAGTAGGCGGCGACTGGTCAAAGATTGCCACGGCGAAGCGCGATCGCTCCCAGGTTGCCGCTTTTGTCGAACTCCATGTCGAGCAGGGCGGCGTACTGGAACATCTGGAACGACCGATCGGGGTAGTCGATGGCATCGTCGGACAGTATCGCTTTGCGGTGAACGTCATGGGGCGCATGAACCACGCAGGCACAACCCCCATGCACATGCGAAAAGATGCCTTGGTTGCTGCCGCGCAAATGGTGCTGGCCGTGAACAAAATCGGCACCGAGATTCCGGGTGATCAGGTCGCTACGGTCGGCTATCTCAACGTGTCGCCCAACGCGACCAACACGGTTCCTGGCAACGTCGATTTTCGCATTGACTTGCGCGATCTCTCACAGAGCCACCTGGAGTTGCTGGTCAGCCGCATGAAGGACGAGTTTGCCGCGATCGCCGCTGCCACCAACACCGACTTCAATCTCCGCGAAACCCTTCACATTTTGCCGACCCTCGCGGCTCTTCATGTGAAAGAGGTCATCAAACACGTCTCTGAGCAACTGGATTTGCCCTACACCTGCCTTCCCAGCCGTGCCGGACACGATGCCCAGGAAATTGGACGCTTCACCGATATGGGCATGGTCTTTGTGCCCAGTGTGGGTGGGATTAGTCACTCGATTGATGAGTATACGTCTCCCGAACACTGCACTCAAGGCGCAAACGTCCTGCTGCACACCTTCTTACAGTTGGATAAAGTGTATCCGATCGAGTGATCCACAGCATCTTGAGCGTTGGGATGAGAAGAAAGCCTCATTTAAGACGATCGAAGACTCATTAATGACCTATCTGATCTGCATCAATGAGGCTCGGAACCTCGTAAATGAATCTTACAGACCTCATTCAAGACCAGCAAAGACTCATTCACCAGCCTCCAACACTCATTAACGAGCCTCCAATATGCATGAATGAGTAGCCGCAACCTCATTAACGAGCCTCCAGAACTCATTCACCAGCATTCTCAGACTCATTTTTGACCATCCAAGACGCATTAAAGAGTCTCAGAAGCGCGTGAATGACGATCGACACCTTCACCGCCACCTATTACACCCCACACCCCACACCATACACCCCATACCCCACGCCCCCTCACCCCGCTTCCACTCGCGCCGCCACCAGGTTACTCGTCGCGACCTTTGACGGTCTGCCCTTAATCGCTTTAAACCGCTCACCCAACTGCTCTGCCGAGCTTTTTAGCCCCGGTCGGGTCTTCGCTGCCATCTTGATATAGTCATACACACCCAGGCTGCTGGTCATCGCTTCACTGCTCACCGCCATCAACGTATCATCTACCTGCTCGGTCAACTGCCGCAAGCTAAACAAAAACTCGGTAAGGACAGTCATCAACCGATAATCGCGCCCAAATTCTGCAAGGTCAAAGCTGGCTGGCAGCACATCGGGGTTCGCCTGCGCGATCGTCAGGCTATTGCTCACAAAGGCAAGACTTTTATCCCCCATTTTGAGCAGTCGGCGACGTTCTTCTGCGGTCAAGTTCACGAGAAACGGTAGCGCTTGCTGAATCGTGGCAAAGGCTGCTTTAACCTGCTCAATCTCTTTGTCTGAAAGAGTGGCGCTAATGTTTTGGTAGGGCATACGATGCTCCTGATGAATTGATGAATGGGTGAATCGGAAGGTTGCCGATCGGGGCTAAGATGGATGCGATCCATAGTCCAGCGTTCCCACCCAGGAGTCCACCGTAACGGTACGATTGCACCCTGATTCACTTAACTCACGGATGACATCGTTCTCGATCATGCTCTGTAAGGGCGATATTATACGAAAAAATTCTTATGATATCCCTCTTAACCCAGATATCACGAGAATGTAGATGCGCGTAATGCTCGATTCGGGACATTATCGAGAAAAAAGTCTATGTAATAAGTTGTTAGCTGGCTCCGCAGAAAGCCCTTGCACTTGTTTTTCGAGGTTGTCTGTCAGTTCGAACGCGCCCGGACATCGATCTGTTAAGGCAGTCCTTGCGGCTCTGCCTGCGGTGGCGCGATCGCTCAAAAGGTTATCGGTGAGAACAGAAGCGAGGAGCGAGGGGCGGTTCTGAGAACGCTCAAGGGGCGATCGCATTCTAGAAATTAGTCGTGATATTGTCCGAATAAAGGATTAACGCTAATCTAAGGAGTGCGCAATGTCATGCTCGCAGACAAATTCGCAGTCAAACTTTGCACAGAACCAACCGAGTGACCATCCAGATCCGCCTCCAAAGTTTTCTGATACCATAACCGCGTCACCAACCCAGACGAGCTACGAAGCAGAGTGGAGCAGTGCCACTTTAGAGTGCTACTGTATGCCAGCAGGGGAAAATCCAGAATTCTGTCTCGATCACTATGTCATTGCGATTTATTGCGGGCAAGGCATCAAGGTAGAGTCGAAAGTGGAGGGGATTGCAAATAGGCGGTGGCAAAAATTAACCCATTTCGACGGTGCCATAACTCTCATTCCCATGCATCATTCCTGCTGGTCGCGCTGGCAGCAGCCCTTTGAAGCTATCGTGCTAAATTTGAAGCCAGATTTGCTGACCCACAGCGCCGCAGAATTGTTGGCGGTCGATCAAGTTGAACTACTACCTGGGAATCTACTTGACGATCCACTGATTCTTCAGATTGGACTGGCTCTTAAAGCCGATCTGGAGTCTCGCAGACCGGGTGGGCGACTGTATGCCGAAACGTTGACCAATGCCCTGGCAGTCCATCTAGTGAGGAATTACTCATCTCACCAGCACAAGTCGATTCATCTTTCGGGGGGCTTGTCTCCTACACAACTGAAATCCGTAATTGACTATATCCATGAGCATCTATAGCAGTCCTAAATCATTTGTGAGATTGAGAGGCTTTGTGAGAAAGGATTCCAGTGGAATCCTTTCTCACAATCCAAATAGGATCGCTATAGATCGGGATCTGGGCTTGGAGGAATTAGCCGCGATCGCCCAACTCAGCCCCTATCACTTTTGTCGGTCTTTCAAACAATCGACTGGCTTCACGCCTCATCAATACCTGATCCGCCAACGAGTCGAGCGGGCAAAGCTGTTGTTAAAGGACGGCAAGATGGGAATTTTGGAGGTGGCGATCGCTTGCGGTTTTACCCATCAAAGCCATCTCAATCGGCACTTCAAACGTTTAACAGGCATGACCCCAAAAAATTTTCTCAACCATAGCAATTTTGTGCAAAAGAACAGCAGGGCTGTGCAAGATTGTGCAAATGCATTTGATGTAATCTACTTCCAAGTAAGAAACCTTTGCCTACAGGCTTTAGCAGCAGCTTGGACATTTCAAACATTCATCGATTGCTGATTGGTATTGCAAAATGCATTCTATTTCATAGCTGTAGTAATAGGCTGAATACTCTGTTTTAGGTGTTGAAAGTGTCTAATTGTTTTGTCGCGCGATTTTTTGTCGCGCGATTGTAGATTACTGGACGGTGAACGGCTTCAGACCCCAAAAATCATTTCAAGTATTTTTCTTTATTCCCCAGTAAGTATTATATGAAGGTTCATACTTTTTATGTTAGCAACTCTCATTAATCTAGAAAAAACACATAATGGCTTAAAATCTCTACCTGATGGTCAAAACCCTGCAATTGATCTTGGACTTTATGCTTGGTTGGAGCAAGCAGATGATGATGGTGCTAGCACTAGCGCGCCTAGTGCTAGCCCTAGCACTCCTGGTACTAGCTCTAGCACCCCTAGTAGGTATGTAGGTATAGCATTATTTCAAGAAAAAAAGATGGATAGCCAAATTGTCCCTGGGAATATGGCATACACTGCTGTTGACAAAAAGGGTTGGTGGATCCAAGCAGTTAAAGTAACCATATGGGTTCAAGAGAACAAATCTGACGGGGCTAATCTCTTTCAGCTTATGTACGGAGAACCAAAGACTCTTAATAGAGATGGTACTTCCACCAGTGCAGCGAGTCTTAACTTGGGGGCTAGTGGCGGTATGATGAGTGGTGGACCAACGGTCACCGGAAGTGCTAGTGGAGAGTGGACGAACACGACTTCTTTTTCATATAAGGATTTTACACTGTATGATCGTTCAGCAAATAATAAACTCATACACGAATGGAGCTTGACAGGATATAAGGATGCAAATACAGCGGGTCACTTCCAGAAAGCAAACATACCATTGCCTCCTCCTGCTGCTATTTCAAACTTCTCTGTCATTGAGCAGGGTTCATGGAAAGTACCCGATGGTATTGAAGAATGCCTTGTGAAAATAATCATTGACGTAGACTTCAAATTTTGCGGTGGTGTTTATGCACTGGTAAAAACTTTTTACAATAGAGCGAACACACCTAGACAGGTGGAAGTTAGCAAAGTAATCAGTCTAAAAGTAGATCCTTCGACTGGCAAATCAGATCAGACCGACGAGATTGTCATTGAGATGACCGAGCCTGCCCTTCACGTTTTTGATGAGGACGAATAGGGAAACTCGACTAATTGCTTAACTGTAAATAAAAGAAGCTTGGAAGTGCTGATTTTACGTTGCCATTCTCAATGAGACTTAATTTTTTTGATGTTCCTTTAAGTAATATGGGCGCTCTAAGAGCAATTGACCTAATTACCGTGTAGCCCTAAATTTTTCCTGCTTTGCTTGTAAAAATTACTTGCTTTTACTTTCTATCAGAGGCATTACTGAAATGACTGTCACTCATGCAATAGCTTCAAGTCGCCTTGCTGCTGCAAGAAGCGCGATGTTGTCTGAACTGACTATTTTGTCACACTATGAAAATACGTATTCAGCGCGGCACGGAGGTTCCTCCGTTCCTGCTCGCAGCGCTTATCTTGATCCCGCTAATCCCGCTTTCCAGGACTTTGCAACTTGGTGTAGTCAAAACCAAAACTCACCGGAATACCCAGAATTCCTTATAGCCCTTGCTCGTTTTTCAACCCTTCCACCAGGTGGAAGTTGGGAAACGGAATATGCGTCTATATCTGACAATTTTATGGAAGCTGGTGCTCCTTTTGAGATTAACTTGAGTCTCCCCCTACGCAGTTCGATAACCGATGATGTAGCGGAACTCAGGCAAACGGGAGTCATCCCACCCGCCACTAGGACTCGTAGAGGTGGAGTGTCGACTAGAAGGCCAACTCCAGGTCCCCCATCACATGATGATGATGACGATGATGATGATGGCCCATCTCGCACGCTTCGCTCAGGAAGACCAACACCCGGCCCTCCTCCTGAGCCAGTAGTGGAGGGGTAAAACACATCTACTGCTGACTTAAGGACAGGATTGTAGCGATCGCTGATCTTGTAGGTTGAGTTTCGGGGTTCAACCTAACACCCACTGTTTGTTGGGTTTCCCTACACTCAACACCAACCTACCGAAGCGATGCATTACCAAAAGCAAAGAGGAGATCGCAGTTTGGGAAATCAGCAAGGGTGATTGCAGGATGACGAATGAGGAGCGATCGCATTCTTGTTTTGGGGAGCGATCACACTGTCACAAGCAAAGAGACGATCGCAGGGTCACAAACTGAGGGGCGATCATGATTAGATTTGAGTGGGGAAGCAATCTCTCCCCAGGTGAGCGATCGCTTCTGAATTTGAATAGCATAGAATTAGATCGATTGGAGGTATACCATGACCCCACAGCTTGTAGCCGCGATCGCTGCCATCCAAACGCTTTCACCCACAGAGCGCCAACAACTGCTGCAAATTCTCACCCAAAGCAGCGATTCAGCCTCAAATTCTCAACCCGACCTCAGTGCCCTCAGTGCCCAGTTTTGGCAAGGCATCTCACTCCAGCAGCTACGCGCTACCCAAACCCCCACGACCGTTCATAGCCTCAAAGATCTCGCCGCTGACTTTTGGCCCACAGAAGACTCGATTGATGATTTCTTGTTCTTCTTGCGACAACAGCGTCAAGCGGTGAGCTAGCCAAACGCTCATGAGTCTTCTCCTGATTGATACGGACATTGCCTCCTTCATCTTCAAAGGCAGCGACTATGCCGACCCTTATCTACCACTCTTGAACGCTCAGGAATTGGCACTGTCATTTATGACCGTCGCTGAGTTGTTCCAGTGGACAATCTCGCGCCAGTGGGGCGATCGTCGCCTCGCACAGCTAGAGCAATACCTGTCGAATTATCTGATTATCTCGGTCGATCAGCCCCTTTGTCGTCAGTGGGCACAGGTTCGCAGCGATCGCCAAAATTTGGGGCGACCGATTTCCCCTCAGGACGCTTGGATTGCAGCAACAGCTCTACGCCACGATTTACCGCTAATCACTCACAACATCAAAGACTTCCTTGAAATTCCCAATCTACGGCTTAGCACCTCTTCACCCTAGCACCTTGCCTGTAGTAGCCAGCTAACAAATCGTTGCAGCGGCGGAATAAAAGTTATCGTTAGGAGTCATGGATTACAAGCCGCCGCTGAACACGACCGTTAGCTTGCTCGGTATCGGGTCTTTGCAGATTGTCGGTGCCACCACGATCGCCCAGAAAATGGTCGGTGGAGGCAGTGGTTTGAGTGTTGTCTGGGGTGGCGAAAGCGTCCAGGAAGTTGTCAAAAGACCGGAGCCGAAACCCCAGTTTTCTCAAGTAATTTAACACCAAGCCTTGATGGGTTCACAAACGGCACTGACAGATTAGGAGGACTGTACATCCAGTAAAAATCGATGATTGAGAGGTTGAACGGGGCGAGCATTGAGAGGAAAAATTCGTGTGAACTGATCAATTTGAGCCTGTGAGACTTCGATCGGATCATGGAATACCACCCAGTTTACTATTTCAGAACAGGGCGGGGTTGTGAGAGAGCCGAAGTACTCATAGGCCTCTCGCCCAGCAGGGAGAAGGCTGGAGATCGGGACTTTAGCACCCGAAACGACTTTCTCTGGTTGTTTCTTTGATGGCATTGCCGCCCAAATAGGCTTTAACACGTCATTTTCTTTTCCGGCTTGCAAGAAAACACCCAGCACAGCCAGTTCACCTTTTGAGTCCTTGTGAACCAGGTGCAATTCCATTGGGTAAGCCTTGCTCATCAAGCTGTGTTCACTGGGATGATGGAAATGAAACTGGATCAGCTCATACACAGTGCCATTTAACGTGATCTGGTTTCCAGGTCCCGCATTGATTTGAATCGTATGTCCATTGTTGAGAACCCGCAAAGGGATATCGTGATAGGCAACCTGGATGGGTGATAGTTCAGCCTTAACCATCTTCTGCAAATTAACCGGAGATTGCTGCTGCCCAGCTTTGCAAGCCTGATAGTCTGCTGAGAGATCTCCCCAGTGGGTGGGATCTTCTGCACCCACATAGCCCCACTCTGCATGATTCTCGCTGGCGATCGCGGCAGTCAAGGAACGACCCCCAACCCCTACTGCTGTGCCCACACCACCAATCGTTAATAGCTTTAACAGGTTGCGTCTGTCCATAAATCTGACTCCTGATAATTTGGTTGAAATATACAACTTTGCAATCTCTTGAGCAATTTGATCAATATTTCTCTGGATTTCTCTAGACGGTTCGACAGTTCTTCAAAGTTTGCCTTCACAATTATGTAGAAACGATTGCAATTGTAGGAATCTAATTTGATCTCTGAAAAACTGTCAAAACTAAATTCCTGTACAGCTTACGCTTCAGCCTCAGCACACTCAGTAAAATTTAGCTTCAGTACACTTAGAAAACCGCATTTTGTTTCAGTACACTTAGAAGAAATCACACCAGGTCACCACGTCAGTCTCATTTGATTTCTCCCAGATGATTTTAGCCATCGTTCACTCGTCAACATAAAAAACTTTTCACAGGTTGTCAATTCGTAGACTTAGTTGCATAGTCATTACCATCAGACTGCAAGTACTCCTTTAGGTAGAGTAAATCTCTAAAAGATCACGCGTTTCAAATATCTTTAGAGTGAGCTTAAAACAAGCCTAATTTAATAACTGGTTCATTTCTCAATCGGCTAAACGCCCTCTATCAAGCGTTACAAGAGATTAAAAAAGGTTAAAAACGATTGATTGAAATCACTAATGAGGTAATCAGGATAGGATTTGTTTATTCAATTAACATCTCTTATTTTTGTTTTTGTGCCGCCACTATTTTTACTTTTCCACCTTCTAATAAAGCTAATCCATGTCATTGACTGCATCTTCAGGCGGAGGTTGAGCTACCACTTTAGATAGAGAGTATGGTTGATACCTGTGTGATACGCTACCAGCAAAAATTACCGGGTATTAGGGAAGACGAAGTTGCATAGACTACATTTTTGAGAAGTTACATAGATTACATCAGAGACGGGGTCATCTTGGCTCTCCGGCTCGCAAAACGCAGTTATGGAGGACTAATATGTTTTTGTGGATGTACAGCTTGCCTACTTGGCTGATGGCCGTCTTGTTCATCGTTGGCTTCGTTGCCTTTGGCTGGGCAGGCGTGTTCTTCGTCCGACCCGTCGTGCGGCGGAGATTGGGCCAGAACGCAGACCACAACGAGCACGTGACCTTTATCGTGAATGTTATAGGCTTGTTCTACGGCTTGCTGGTTGGCCTCGTGGTGGTAGCGGCATTCCAGCACTATTCCGATGTCCAGGAAAAAGTTTCCAACGAAGCCACCGCCCTTGGTGTGCTCTACCGTGACATCGCTGGCTTGCCCGACCCGCTGCGTAGCGACCTGCACGCGCAGTTGAGCGACTACAACTTGTACCTGATTAACGAAGTCTGGCCGATCCAGCAGCGGACAGGAGATGTCCCGTACCGAGAGGTCACGGCTAAAGTTAACGCCGTTCAGGATAAGCTTGTAACCTTCAAGCCCGACGGGGCTGCCCAAACCAATAGCCTGTACTTTTCCATGCAAAATCTGGATGAGTACATCAAGCTTCGCCGGGATCGGCTGTACGAGATCAATAACGGGTTGCTTGATATCCTCTACTACGTCCTGCTTTTCGGTGCGGCCCTTCTCATTGGGGCAAGTTGGTTTCTTTCACTGGAGAGCCGGGGAACCCACTTTGCGGTGACAGGCATTGTAGCTCTATCGATCGGTCTATTCCTCTTTCTAATCGTCGCCCTAGACTACCCGCTCCGCAGCAGTATCAGCATCGGTCCGAGGTCATTTGAAGTCCTTCAAACGACCTTGATAAAACCTCAATAATACGCATGAGGCGATCGCGTTCCCAAGGCGTGGTGCCCGCTGCAAACCAGCGATGCGTGGATCGTGGAGTAGCGTGTATGTAACCGGTCACAGGGTTTGTTGTATACCGCACAGATCAGCGCATCCTATTCCGCACCCATACCCTCCGCAACGCTCGCGCTGCGTGGTGGTGGCGCAATGCCATCGCGAGCCACTGTGACCTATTCCAATCCCAACGATGCGGGCTAACAAATCGTTGCAGCGGCGGAATAAAGATTGGTCAATGGAGATGCTCAAGTTACCCGCCGCTGCACTTAACCGTTAGTCTGCAAATCTACGTGTAAGTGCATAGATAAAAGCTTATCTGTAAGAAGCGTTCAACTTTGTAACTATAGATTCATCGTCTTTAGCAAGAGAAGGCGATGAATCTATTTGGTTTTGAAGACTCACCAGTTCAGAAATCTGGGAGTCACGATCGTTATTTGTAGTGTGGCGAGTTCAAGAAACGACTGGCTTCTTCAGTCACGTTACCGTCGAAAATTCGGGTAGTGAATGCTGCCCCAATTTCCTTGGCTTCCGTTGGGAAGTAGTCGTAGGCAAAGGCTTGAGCGTTCTCAAGTGAATCGAACACATAGAAGCCACCAACCGAGTCGTTTTGCACCCCGCTTAACCAAGTTTTGTTCTGAAGACCTTTTTGGCTTTTCAAGATGGGGTTGAGCCTGCGCCAAGGAGCTTGATCAAAAGGCACAGAAAGCTGCACTTCGGTATAGACAAAAAACTTGCTCATTCCGTTACTCCAAATTTAGTTCGTGGCTCGATGTGAAGTCCGGACTCACATTCTTACTGTAGGCATCTGCTATCATTACGTCAATAATGCACTTTTTCGGTAGATACTCTCAAAAAGGAAAGTATGGAATGACCTCAAAGGAACGATATACGATGTGTCCGGTTGATGCTGCGATCGCGCTAATGTCAGGAAAGTGGAAGCCGCGTATTCTTTGGAAACTGCACCTCTATCAGGTTTTGCGTTACAGTGAATTTCAGCGAGAAATGCCCAGCATCACCCATAAAATGCTTGCCCAACAGTTACGCGAGTTAGAACGAGATGGTTTGATCATTCGTACCATGTATGCAGTCATGCCACCCAAAGTGGAATATCGGCTCTCGGAGTTCGGTCAGACGCTTGCTCCAGTCATTAACTCGTTAGTCACTTGGAGTCGTGCCCATGAACCTGAGGTTCGTGCGGTGCTGGAGCGAAAAGATCTAGCCGATTCTGCATCAGTAGGGTAAACCACATTCACGGATCTCTCTTAACAGCAGGCTAACAATTCGAATGCAACGGACGAAAGTCATTGGTGTTGAGTTTGAGGTTATCTACCGCCGCTGATTTGAGCCGTTAGTGCTATAGCCTCTCTTCGTAGGATAGTGAAGTCTGCGAAACCCATACTAATGCTCTAGCGCGACACTTTTCTTCTGCTGTGCGATCGCTACCCTGTTACTTAATGGTAAAAAACTCGTTCAAACGCTTATCTACTAGAACTGTGTGATGGTAGGTCATGTTTTTTGTTGACTTTGCCGTAGTCTTGACGTAATCACGTTTCTACGAATGTCTCGAGCGGATAAGTTACCGACAGAAAGCAAATGTCTTGGCATTCCTCCCATGCGATCGAGAACGCTAGGCTTCGGTAGCTGAGTTTCCGTACCAGAATCAATGAGCTTTTTCTGTTCCTGCCTCTTCTTTACGAAAAGCAAGAAGTCTAGCACTTCCTCTAGAGGTAAATCTGAACCCTGCTCAACCTCCTGAAGTAAGTTGCTCTCTAGCTGTCATAAGCTCAATAACCGAATGGCTCTGTGGTCATCCTAACAAGCGTGATTTCCAGTAGCGCGATCGATCCCCTTCTGTGATGCGATCGCCCTAACGTTAGTGATATACGATTTCACTCTCCGGTAGTAGTGAGACCTTAAACCTTCTTAAGTTTTTTCGTTCCCACAAAGAGGTAGAGTCAAAGACGACTTCTTTAATCATTCCAACGTTTGCAGATGGACGTTGCTTGAGAGGTTGTTGGCACCATGAGCGCATTACTCTACGGTGCACCAACATAGTGGCTCGATGCCAACGCTCAAGCAGCGGTAAATATGTGTGAATCTTGGCGTGCGATCGTTCTATTCCTTTGCTGCTTGCTCATTGCTTTTGAGCGGTGTTGTCTTTCTGCGATGAAGGGAGTGTGAACCATTCACGCATGTTTCAGATGGCTTCTAAATCTGGCTAAAACCCTATGGGAACTCCAAAAAGAATTGGCATTTTAACGAGTGGCGGCGACTGTGCGGGTCTCAATGCCGTTATTCGTGCGGTTGTGCATCACGCGGTCAATACCTACGGTTGGGACGTGTTTGGCATTCGTCAGGCAACGCAGGGATTAATGGTGCGTCCACCCCTGGCAAGTAGTCTCAGCCCTGATAAGGTAGACCCGTTTCTGACGGCGGGCGGCACGATGCTGGGCACCACCAACAAGGGCAACCCGTTTGCGTTTCCCATGCCAGATGGTAGCTTGCTCGATCGTTCTCATGAAATCATTGAAGGCTATCATCTACTCGGCTTAGATGCTCTCATTGGCATTGGCGGTGATGGCAGTCTGGCGATCTTACAGCGGCTGGCACAGCAGGGCAACCTGAATTTGGTAGGTATTCCCAAAACCATTGACAACGATGTGGGCGTTACCGAGCTTTCCATCGGCTTTGATACCGCCGTTAGCATTGCCACAGAAGCGCTCGATCGTCTGCACTTTACCGCTGCCAGCCACAGTCGCGTCATGATTTTAGAGGTGATGGGGCGGGATGCGGGGCATATTGCCATCAGTGCAGGCATTGCGGGTGGAGCCGATATCATCTTGATTCCCGAAATTCCCTACACTATTGATGGCATTTGTCAGGCGATTAAAAAACGACAGGAAGCGGGCAAAAACTACTGCCTGGTGATTGTGGCAGAAGCCGTTCGCACGGAAGCGGGTGAGTCGGTGACACTGGATTCTGATGTGGAGCAGTGTCGGCTTGGCGGGATTGGTCAATATCTCTCGAAGCAAATTTGTAGCCGCATTGATGCCGAAACACGCGTAACCGTTCTAGGGCATATTCAGCGTGGCGGCACCCCATCACCACTCGATCGCCTCATTGGTGCAACGTTTGGTGTGGCTGCCGTCGATCTCATTGCTGAAGGGAAGTACGATCGCGTGGTGACCTGGCAGAATCGGCACGTCAGGAGTGTCTCCATCCGTGAAGCGATTTTGCACTATGCCGCTGTGAACCCTGAAGGTACGCTGGTGAAGACAGCGCGTGGATTGAATATTTATTTAGGAGATTAGCCAGAATGAAAGGCCAGGGGCGATCAACTCGCCCTCTGCCATCGATCGAGTAAGTTCATACAGCTCGATATGCAAGTGCGTTGTCAACATCCTAATGCGCTCATTGCGGAACGACCTGTTGCTAAGACCGTAGGGTGGTAGAGCAAATTAGCGATTCAGTCACGTTAGTTACGGGTGCCAAAGGCGGACTTGGGTTTCATTGCTGAGTCAAGGCTTAATTGCACCGGCTGATCTGGAAAAGGCCCGTTCAGAGGTGGAAGTGAATTACTTTGGCGTGTTATCGACGTGCCGAGCCTTTGCATCCAGTTTGAAACAGCAGGGTGGTGGCGCAATTTTAAATGTGTCGTCGCTTTTGGGACGTGCGAATTTACCTTCCAAGCAGTCGCCTTCGAGCAAAGCCTCGATCGTTGACCAATGGATTGACTTTTTACCTGCGGCCGTGTAAATTGCTTACATAGACACAGATCTAGCAGTAATCGGCAATTGAGATGGCATTGGCGTACATCCAATAACCAGACTTAACGATCGAGCCTTGACAATCAGGTGCCAACTGATCGTGGTCAATTCGATCGCTCTCCCTACAGCCGTTGCTACCGAGCCAGGGTCTTTGTCTTTATGTCATCTTTGAGGTCTCTATGCCTAAGAATTTCTTGCTTTCTGCTAGCGAAGCATCTGACGTTGCCAGGGGTGCAACAGCCAGGGAAGGAACACCTGAGCGGGAGTCTCTACGCCTGTTGCTGATTGGTTCACGTCATGGCGTGGTTGGTACCATTCAAACCCTACATCGCCTGCGGTTTGCCGAAGTAGGCGAGTGGAGTCCCCTTTTACCTGGCCCCAACCCTGGCGAGGTGATGAGCATTCTCACTCGGCTCATTACACTGTCTTAATCAACACATCCTCCGAAAGCGAGTTTAAGTACATTCATACAGATGTTTTGATGAGGAGAGCAGATCCGGGTGTTACCCATCGTTAGGCATAGCAGTCTTTTTCCACAAGATTGGGCACCTTTACCAAACCTTTAACTTAAGCAGGAAATGAATGCTTAACTTCAGGGTTCTTGCAGGCTAACAAATAAAAACGGTATAAACTAAGACAACTAAGTTTTCTGGGCCGTCCAATGTTCACCGATCGCGACTTGTACGCCTCTGACATTACCTCTTACACTGGTCAGTCCTCAGACCGCATACACCTAGCCCTCACGAAATTAGGCACGAGTCGATCGTTGCTTTCGGCGACTGGTAACGCTCTGGGAAGCTCACTGGCAAGCGCACTGACAAGCTCAAGTACGGCTCGTTCTAGTCTAGCCAGTGAGAATGTGGCTAGTGAGAGTATAGCGGCCACCTCTGAATCGCAATCATCTACGGCTGTTATAACGCTTTCTGTGCCGTCAACGGCACCTGCGCGACCCCTGAAGACCAGCGCAGATTTTAATCAAGATGGTCGGGCGGATTTGATCTGGCGCAATTATGCCACTGGGCAAAACACCATCTGGCTGATGGATGGGGCGACACGCCTGTCGAGCATTGCCCTGATGACCGTTAGCGATCTCAATTGGCGGGTTGAGGGCCTCAACGACTTCACAGGGGATGGTAAGACAGATATCGTATGGCGCAACTATGCAACCGGACAGAATGCACTCTGGGTCATGGACGGCACCGTGCTGCGATCGAGCCTCTCTTTGCAAACAGTTAACGACTTTAATTGGCAGATTCAAGGCACGGTGGATTTTACAGGCGACGACAAACCTGACCTGCTTTGGCGCAACTACGCCACTGGGGAAAATCTCGTTTGGGCGTTGAATGGCACAACCCTCAGCACCTACTTCTCCCTACCCACTGTCGCTGGCAGCAACCTGAAAATTAGAGCCGCAACAGACTTTGACCAGGACGGCAAGCCGGACATTCTTTGGCAAAACGACCTTTCAGGCGAAACCTTTATCTGGTCACTCAGCGGCACCACGATCGCCAGTACAACCTTTTTACCTGCCGCGACTGATGCCAACTGGCAAATTCAGGGTGCAGTGGACAGCAACCGTGATGGCAAACCCGACTTAATTTGGCGCAACCTGGTCACTGGGCAGAACGCTGTCTGGTTGATGGATGGATTGAAAGACACAGGTAAACGGCTGGAGTTGCCAGGCGTCAGTGATGCTAACTGGCGCATTGAGCTACAGGACACGTACACGACAGCGAGTGCGATTAAGCTCAGTAACTTCTCTTTTAGTGGGCTGGAAGGCGATTCTGGAACGTTAACTGTGCGGCTCACGCAAGCACCGACCGCCAACGTAACCCTCACCTTCTCGACCAGCAATGTTGTGGTCGTCGATGCCGATGGCACGGTCGCCAACGGCACACAAAACACGCTCACGTTTACCCCTCAAAACTGGCAAACGGCGCGTACAGTTTCGTTTATTGCGGAGAAGGATAATGTAAGTACCGATCGCTTGCTGGGCGATACCGTTCGCTACACGCTGAGCGGTGGCTTGACGGGTAGCGGCGTTTACGACCTGGGTAAAGTGACCAACACCTACGCACCAGACCCGACTCGGTTCAATATCGATCTCGATTTCCGTAATGATCCGCTTGGCTTTTGGACAACCCAACATCGGGCGATCGCGCAAAAAGCCGCTGATGATTGGGCAACACAGATTGCCAATGAATGGACAGGTTTTCAACTCGACAACACGCTCGGCAAGTTAGACGCAAACTCCACCCGTCCCTACAGCTTCACGAGCAAACGCTACGTAGATGACCTCCTCATTTTCCTCAACCCGTATCAAGGTAACGCTGGCCTAGAAGCAGGCAACGGCGGCCCTGACTACCAGTTTGGGGGCTGGATTTCGTCTCCAGAATTAATGCCACGCGTTGGACAAGTTGCCCTCAATGCGGACAGTTTTTCTGACAGCAACGACCCCAACGGTTGGCTGCTATATCAGGTCGTAACCCATGAAATTGGGCATGTTCTCGGTTTGGTGGGGCTGAACTGGATTGGCTATAACCTGGTCGATCGCGCCACCCCTCAGACAGCGGTGTTTAAGGGTGAGTATGCCAAAGCTGCCAATGGTGGAAACTACGTCGCACTGCAATCTCAGGATGGAGCTAACCCGGTCACAGGTACCTATGACTACTCGCATCCTGCCGATCGGGTGCAGTCGATTATGTCCTATGGCTGGCTGTATCGCGTCTATGCTCCAACCACCGTAGATTACGCCCTGCTTGCCGACAGTGGCTATCGTGTTTATGGATTTAACGCGTGAAGCCGTAGAGTAATGCTTTAGCCGCCTAGCGAATGTTTTGTCTGTTAGAACTTCTATCTGTCAGAAAATGAGTCTGTTAGAAGTGTTGTTTATCAGAAAATGAGTCTGTCAAAAGATGACGCGAGCCGTTTGGGTGGAAGCAGGCTGCACTGAATCGGTGTCAGGCTCTGGCTGTGCATTCGGCCGACCCCTATGAAAGAGATTGTCAGGCTCGTTCGTTTGCATGTGATGTGTTGCGCCATTTGATTCAGTCTGTGCCTCTAGAAGCGGCAGGTTCACTGTAAACGTGGCACCCTGATCAACGCCTGCACTTTCTGCATGGACAGTACCTTTATGCTGTTCGACCAAATGGCGGACGATCGCCAGCCCCAGTCCTAAGCCATTCTGGGGGCGGCTAGTCGTGCTGTCTGCCTGCCGAAAGCGATCGAATACATGAGGCAAAAACTCTGGACTAATGCCGCTGCCCGTATCGCTAATTTGAATTTGGGCGTAGCGGTTCTGAGGGGGTTGTCCGTTTTCGGGGGTTGGGGCTTCTAGCTGCGTCGCTGATAGCTGCACAGTCACCGTGCCAGCCTCAGGCGTAAATTTGATGGCATTGGAGAGCAGATTCCACACCACCTGCTGTAATCGGATGGAATCGCCCCAAACCTGCCCCACCATTGGATCAAGCTCCGACTCTAGCTGAATACCTTTGACCTCTAGCATGGGACGCACAGACTCGATCGCCGCTTCAACCACCGAGGACAGATTCAAGGCGTAGCATTTTAGCCGCAGTTTACCGCGCACAATTTGAGACACATCCAGAATGTCATCAATGAGTTGAGCCTGTGCCAAGGCGTTGCGTTCGATCGTTTCGAGGGCACGGGCGATCGTCTCTTCGTCGAGTTGGCGCGTGCGTAGCAGCCGAGACCAGCCCAGCATCGAGTTCAAAGGGGTTCGCAACTCATGGGATAGCACCGCCAAAAACTCATCTTTCATCTGGTTAGCCGCTTCGGCTTCGCGTCGGGCTGCCTGTTCTCGAAAAACCTGAGCACGCACTTCCTCTGCTTGCCTGCGCTCTGTGAGGTCTTCAATGGTGCCCACGTAGCCAGTCAATTCGCACAGGTCAGAAAATAAGGGTGAGGAACGGGCATACACCCAGCGAACGGTACCGTCTCGATGTTGAAAGCGGTATTCGGTGGCAAAGGTAGACGCTTGCCCGCTGGTATAAGCCTGCCACTCGTGCAAGACGCGATCGCGATCATCCGGGTGAATGCGCTGTATCCAACCACTGCCGAGTCCTTCTGTCAGGCTAAAGTCTCCGATCGTCTGAAAGCAGGGATTGGTATAGGTGCAGGCACCCGTTGTATCGTTCATAAAAATGCCCACAGGCGCATAGGCGCTGAGCGAACGAAACCGCTCTTCACTCTCGCCCAGTTCTGCATTGATGGCAGCAAGCTGGGTGGCCTGGGCCTTCACTGCTTCGGTTTTCTTAAATAAATCAACAAAGACCGTGACTTTAGAGGTCAAAATGCTGGTATCGATCGGCTTCAGCAAATAATCAACCGCCCCAAGCGAATAGCCTTTGAACATCAACTGCTCACTGGTACTAAACGCTGTGAGAAAAATGATAGGAGTCTGGCGCGATCGCTCTCGGTTGCGGATCAGCGTTGCCGTTTCAAAGCCATCCATGTCTGGCATCTGCACATCCAGCAAGATGACCGCAAAATCCTGATTGAGTAGGCAGCGCAGCGCTTCTTGACCAGAGTTTGCCCTCACCAGGTTTTCACCTAAGTGACCGAGAGTGGCTTCCAGTGCCAACAGGTTTTCTGCGTGGTCATCCACCATTAGGATGTTGACTTTAGACGGCAGCGTCATAGCATTAACTCCGGACACAGGACAACAAATGAACAAGATACGGTGCAATCTCTGGCAGCGGTAAAATGGCATCGACCGCTGTTTTGGCGATCGCAAGCTGAGGCATCATCCCGATTTCAGCCGTTACCGGATCTTGCACGATCGCCACGCCACCCTTCGCTTTAATACGTGCCAGTCCGTTCGTACCATCCCGATTGGCCCCTGTTAAAATAATGCCGATCACCCGTTTACCGTAGGTATCTGCGGCTGACTCAAACAGTACGTCGATCGAGGGCCGAGCAAAACACACAGGGTCATCCACTGACAGCGTGAGGTGCCCGCGTTCTACGAGCAAATGGTAGTCCGCTGGGGCAAGATACACATGCCCTGGCAGCAATTCGTCTTTATCTTCCGCTTCATGGATGGGTAGCGTTGTGTACTGCTGCATATAGCCACTCATGAGGGTGCCAGACTCTTTATGCCGATGTTGCACAATGGCGATCGCCAGTGGAAACGGCGACTTCAGTGCTCCCAGTAATGCTTTTAGTGCCGAAAAGCCACCCAAAGACGTACCAATGACGACCAGTTCAAACGGCATCAGTTTAGCCTCCGGTAAAGCCGCTCGCCCTTCACGATTTCTTCGTAGTGCGGCTCATACGGCGACAGCTTGAGCGATTCTCGCCGCCCCAATCCTAAGACGCCAAACGAGCAGAGACTATCGTAAAACAGTTGATGCACCCGTTGCTGTAACGTGCGGTTGAAGTAGATCAACACATTACGGCAAAGGATCACGTTGAACTCATTGAAGGAGCTATCCGTCGCAAGATTGTGCTGCGAAAAAACGATATTCTCCTTCAGAGAGGAGCGAAAAATCGCGTTCCCATAGCCCGCCGTATAGTATTCAGAAAACGATCGTAGCCCACCCGCCTTCAAATAAAGTTGGGTATATTCCTGCATTAGCTCGATCGGGTAAATGCCTTGCTTTGCCTTTTGCAGCACCAGCTCATTCGTGTCGGTCGCATAGAGGCGACACCGATGATACAACCCTTCTTCTTGCAACAAGATCGCCATTGAATAGACCTCTTGCCCAGTTGAGCAACCCGCATGCCAGATGCGAATAAATGGGTAGGTACGCAACAGCGGCACGACTTTTTCTCTAAAAGCTACAAAAAAGCTCGGATCACGAAACATTGACGTGACGTTGACCGTCAGCCCCAGAAGAAACCGCTCCAAACAAGCTGAATCGTGCAAAAGGCGGTCTTGTAGCGTTGAGATAGTAGGTAGTGCTTCTGCTGACAAGATCTTGCGAATACGCCGCCTTAATGAGGATGGTGCGTAATCTCGGAAGTCGAAGCCGTAATAACGGTATACGCCCTCTAAAAGCAACTGCACCTCAATATCTTCTAAGTTGGAATTGGTTGCGTCAGAGTTGATCGGAGCCATGAGCTGAGAATAAGATGACCCCAGAGCTGTCACTTGCGAACTGCCACCTGCGATATATGACCAGAGAGAGAATAGCCTATCGAACTTAGCAGGTTTCGCTCCTTTTTTAGCCCTACCTAAAGACAGAAGTGCTTAATGATTCAGTCGTAGAAAGATCTAGGTACTGATTAGGGGAAAGGGTGTTTGGGTTAGCGGTAGAGCCAGACTCGCATGAGTGAGAGCAATTGTTCGGCATCAACGGGTTTAGTGATGTAGTCGGAGGCTCCTGCTTGCAGGCATTTTTCTCGATCGCCCTGCATAGCTTTGGCTGTCAGCGCAATGATGGGCAGCGATCGAAAGGACTCCACCTGACGAATGGCCTGGGTGGTTTCGTAGCCATCCAATTCTGGCATCATCACATCCATCAACACCAGATCGATATCGGGATGCTTTTGGAGAGCCGCAATGCCATCGACTCCGTTCTCCGCATACGAAACCTGCATCTGATAGCGCTCCAGCAGGCTGGTGAGGGCAAAAATGTTACGAACGTCGTCATCGACAATCAGCACCTTCTTATGCGCCAATACTGGATCGCTCTGGTGCAGTTGCTCTAGCATCTGCCGCTTCCCTTCGGGTAGATTTGCCTGCACGCGGTGTAAAAAGAGTGCGGTTTCGTCGAGCAGGCGTTCGGGCGATCGCACATCCTTCACAATAATGGTTTCTGCCAAACGCCGGAGTTGCGTTTCTTGAGAAGGGGTCAGCTCTCTTCCGGTGTAAACAATAATGGGCAAACGAGTAAACGCTGGCTGCTGTTTAATTTGCTCAATCAAGTCAAACCCGGTCATATCGGGTAAGCCTAAATCCAGTACCACGCAGTCAAAAAGCTGTGACTGGAGGGCCGCTAGCGCTTCAGCCCCTGTGCCCACAATGCTGGTAAACACATCCCCATTCCCAATTAGTTCGCGGATGCTTTGAGCCTGCACTGGATCGTCTTCTACCACCAGCAGATTTTTTACCTGGCGCTCGACAAAGCCTTTGATATCGACCAGAGCCTGTGTCAGGGCCTCTGGTGAAATGGGTTTTTGCAGATACGCGATCGCCCCGAGCTGCAAACTGCGCTGCTGTTCATCGTCTGCTGAGACAATATGTACCGGAATGTGTCGCGTGTCTGGATCGCGCTTGAGTCGATCGAGCACTGCCCAACCATCCATATCGGGTAGCCGCAGATCCAGCATGATGGCATCGGGCTTGTAAGTCTGTGCCAGTAGCAATCCAGGTTGGCTGCGTAAAGAGGCCAGCACTTTAAAGCCCTGCTGACGTGCCATCTCCATCAAAATACGGACAAAGTGCTGATCGTCTTCAATGATCAGCAAGACGCGATCGCTGGGCTGAATGAAGGTGCGATCGTCGTCGATTTCGTTAACAGGTAAGGAGTGAGGAGTGAGGAGTGAGGGGAGTAGGGTGGGGGGTGAGGGGTGAGGGGGTGAGGGTGGTTGTGAGATAGGTCTTATCGCTGACTGCTGACCGCTGACTGCTGACCGCTGACTCCTCTCTCCTTTCTCCTCTCCCCCCACCTCCACTGGCAGCACTAGTGTAAAGGTACTTCCTCGCCCCGGTTCGCTGAGAAGTTCGATCCTGCCACCCAGCAGTTGCGCCAGTTCGCGGCTGATCGATAAGCCCAGACCTGTACCGCCGTATTTGCGGCTTGTGGTGCCATCTGCCTGCTTAAAGGCTTCAAAGATGACAGCCTGTTTTTCAGGGGCAATGCCAATGCCTGTATCAGTGATGGCAAAGGCAATCCTGGGCACTGAGTGAGCGAGTGCTGTCTGGGGACGATCGTCGGCGATCGAGGCAATGTGTACTGTCACACCACCCTGCTCAGTGAACTTAAAGGCGTTTGCCAACAGGTTTTTCAAAATTTGCTGAAGACGTTTGGGGTCTGTCAACATGAACGGTGGTAAGGCTTCGTCAAGCTCAATGCGAAAGGTTAACCCTGCATTTTGGGCCATTTGCTCAAAGGTGCGCTCCAAAAACTGCCGCAAATCGGGGAAGCGCAAGGTTTCAATGTCTAAGCTGATGGTGCCCGATTCGATCTTGGCTAAGTCTAGAATCTCGTTGATTAACTCCAGTAGGTCGCTACCTGCGGCGTGAATGGTGCGGCTGTACTCAACCTGTTTGTCGGTTAAATTCCCATCGCTGTTTTTGGTGAGTAGCTGCGCCAAAATGAGCAAACTGTTTAGTGGTGTCCGTAGCTCGTGAGACATGTTTGCCAGAAATTCAGATTTATAGCGTGAACTTTGGGCCAGTTGATCCGCTTTTTCTTCGATCGCCTGTCTTGCTTGCTCGATCGCCTGATTTTTGCGCTCACCTTCTTGCTTTTGTTCGGCTAACAGTTGGGCTTTTTCTTCCAGTTCTTCGTTAAGTTGTTGCAGTTCTTCGTTGGTCTGCTGCATTTCCTCTTGCTGCTCTTTGAGTTGCGCTTCTGACAGCCGCAGCGTTTCGGTTTGCTCTTCTAGTAGGCGATTGCTTTCCTGAATTTCGTCTTGCTGCTGTTGCAGTTCTTCTGTCAGAGTTTGTGATTCTTGCAGCAATTCATTCGTGCGAAGGTCAGCTGCGATCGTGTTGAGCACGACCCCAATGCCCTCGCTGACGTTTTCAAGTAAGGTGAGTTGGCTGGGGGTAAAGCGCTGGAGCGATGCGAGTTCCATGACGGCAGTCACCTGCTGCTCAAACAGAATGGGCAGAACGACGATGTTAATCGGCAGTGCTTCGCCCAACCCAGACCGAATACGGCTGTAGTCACTTGGTACATCCGTTAGCAAAATGCGCTGTTTTTCGAGGGCACATTGTCCCACTAGCCCTTCACCGAGGCGAAACTGGTTGGCAAGATGCTTGCGTTCACGGTAGGCATAGCTATCCAACAGTTTGAGCAAGGGTGGATTGGCAGCAACATCAAGAAGGTAAAACACCCCCTGCTGTGCCCCAACGAGGGGGGCCAGTTTAGAGAGCAACTGACGTGCAACGGTGCCTTGATCGCGCTGTCCCTGGAGCAGCCGACCAATGTCTGCCAGGTTGGCTTTGAGCCAGGTTTGCTCATCGTTGCGTCGATTGGTGTCTCGCAGATTGACAATCATCTGGTTAAAGGTGCGCGTCAATGTGCCAATTTCATCCCGTCGATCGCTCATTGGCACACTGACCTCTAAATCGCCTTCCCCAATGCGATCGGCCACTTCTGAGACTTTCCGCAGCGGCCGTGAAATGTGGCGCGATAGAGCCAATCCAATCAAAATCAGCAACACGGAGTACAGCGGCATGCCGTAGAGAATACTGTCCGTTGTCTGCCTAGCAGCTGTAGTCGCTGCTTGCGATCGCTGTTCAAGCAGCCGTAGCTCCTCAGTCTTCATCTCTGTGAGAATTTGCCGAATTTCGTTCATCAATCGACTGCCGCGATCGGTCAGCACAACCTTTTGAGCCGCCGCAAAGCCCTGTTGTCGCCGTAGCTCAACGGTTTGGGCCAACTCAGCGAGTTGGCCAGTGACTAACGGCTCCACCTGATCGAGTCGGCGCATTTGAGCAGGGTTATCGTTAATCAACTCGCGTAATCGTCCTCTGGTTCTACCATCCAGCACGCTGAGCGCTGAGTTGTAAGGCTCCAGGTATTTTTCGTTGCCAGTCAGAAGATAACCGCGCTGCCCTGTTTCTGCATCTTTCAAGCGCGACAGCAGTTCTTCTACTTGTCCAATGACTTCGTAGGTATGTGCTTCACGCTTAGAGGTCTCTACTAGTTGGTTAGTACTGCGGTAGGCAACGGCTGAAAGCACTGCAAAGAAGAGCAACCCAAGTGCAAAGCTAGCTCCAATTTTGGTACCAATCTTCAAACGATTTAGCATATGCGTGGTTGAGAGTGAGCATGAAATGCACTTAGATGGACATCCAAAGCTTGCGGGTGTAGAACCTGCTCAAAAAATTCAAGCCGATCGCGGCAACCCTTCAGGCTGCATGACTAACGCTCTGCCTTACCTTGGATTCTTATTCTAAGTTCATGCTCTGCAATCTGATCCTGAGAGATAACCACGCTTGCGCCGTTGATCGACCGTATACAGTGATGCCACTCGCGATCGACCAGCGCACAACCCGGATGAATCAGCCCTACGGTAGAATAGATATCTGCCTTAAGGAAGAGCAAACGTCTCTCGTCGTTAAGGGGGCTACCCCCGAAATTAAGACTCGCATTTAGTGGGAGCCTGTATGACGCTTTTTCAGTTATCCCCCATCCCGGATTTAAGCCAGTTGCTCACCGAGCGATCGCATATCATCACGGAGCAGTGGGTAGAAGCGGTGTTCCAGGATAAACAGATTAAAAGTGCGGATCCGCTTTCACCAACGGCGATTCGAGACCACATTCCCCATATCCTGGCCGCCTTAGCCACTGTACTCGCAGAAACACAAGCGAACGATATCACTACGGTGGTCAAAGCGAGTTTAGAGCACGGTGCGCTGCGTGCAGACCAGGGCTTTGACCCTACAGAGATTGCACGGGAATATCATCTACTGCGCACAAAAATCATTCAAGTGCTACGAGCCGATTTGGTCAAGCGCACGGCAGAAGAGGTGTTGCGAGCCGTCATGCTGATTGATGCCGTAGTGGATAGCGCGATCGCTCAGTGCTTTAAAAGCTACGTGGGCGAACGTCTGCAAGAGTTGGATAAGCTACGCGGTCAACTGATTCTAACTAAGCAGGAACTCGATCGGCTGGTGCATTCCAACCAGGAAAATCTGTCTGTTCTGGCACATGAGCTTAAAACCCCATTGACTTCCATCATTGGGTACTCTGAACTGTTTCTACGCCAACAGCGTCAACCCGTCGTCCGCGACAACCTGAATAGCCTGGAACACATTGAGCGCGTTGTGCGGAATAGCCGTCAATTGTTGCGCCTCATTAACGACACATTAGAGCTTTCGCGCTATGAAGCGGGTCAGATGGCGCTGCGACCAGAGCCGACCGACGTACAAAGTATCATTCACACTGTGGTTGAGGTCATTCAGCCCTTAGCCGCAGCGAATGGTCTACAGGTCATTTTGGATGAGCAGCAGTCCCCCGATCAAGTCATCACCGATCCGCTCCGTCTCCAGCAAATTTTGGTGAATCTCGCTAGCAATGCCGTGCGCTATACCAGAACAGGCAGCATCACCATTCAAAGCCGTCTGCTGTCTGATCATTGGTGGTCGATCGCGGTCAGCGATACAGGCATCGGCATTGCGGCTGCCGATCAGGCTCGCATTTTTGAACCGTTCTTTCAAGTGCTGCCCACAGACTTTGAGCGATTACCCAACAGTACAGGCTTGGGATTGGCGATCGTGGCTCGCATCGTCAAGCTCTTGCAGGGTGAGATCAGCCTCACCTCAGAAGTAGGCGTTGGGTCTACGTTTACAGTGGTTTTGCCCCTTGAGATTCAAACAGCTTCGTTGGGGTAGAAGGCAAAAGAAGTTGTTGGTTGTTAGTTGTTAGAAGAAAGCTGACGACTGATGGCTGATCGCTGATCGCCAAGGCTCGCAGAGGCAGAAGATGATTAGACTCTACGAGCATAGTGGGGGCGATCGCTATCTTGCTCGCTGGCGATCGCGTTTGTCGTTCTCAGCTTGTGTGCTATTGAACCTGGCGCTGTTGCATCCAGTCTAAAAAGTTTAGCGTTGGTTGGAGGATGTCTGAGGCGTATGATTAGCAGCGGATTCATACCGGATGAAACGGACAGATAACAGCTCTCGCTCAAAATTTACCATCCGATTCATCCGTTCCCTATCCGTTGCCCGCATGCTACGCCCTAACAGATGTTGGCTATGATCCATACTTTTTAAGGTGTTCTCTTAACGAGCGTGCGCTACCCCCAACTGGATGAATCATGTGGATGAATGGTTACTTCACCTCAATTACTATTAGGAAAGTGATCGCTTTTTTGCAATCAAACTATTTGTGACAGTTGCCTAAGAGGCCATCTTAAAGCTTGATAAATTGACTCAAAACGTTATACCAAAGAAAGAAGAGTAACGCAGTCTTAGCTTTTCCTTCTGTGGAGATTACGCTTTAAATAGAGCCTGGATAAACAGCTCTCCTCAACCTGATATAAAATTGGTTGAGCGGCGTATCACATCTTTTGTTCTACTCTTCTAAAAATCGTTTAGTTGGTTGCCACTTGCGGAACATATTCAACACGATTTACGACTTTAAATTCAGCTGGATCAAACAACCTAACCCTGTGAGGAACTCTACCATGCTATTCTCTCAAACCCTTTCACTAGCCCTTCGCAAAGCTCTGCCTGCTAGCCTTGTTGCAGGGGCCGTACTGGCGATCGCACCGACTTTTTTATCTGCGGGTGCGGCTTCTGCACAACCCATTACCTTTAACGATAGCTACATTGGTGCGGGCGTTTCTGCTGGCGTAACTAACGGTGGACAAAGCGGTGACGCAGCTACTATTGGTGGCAACGTTCAAGGGCGTTTCGCTATCCCCAATGCGCCTGTTTCTGTTAGGGGTGCTGTTCTCTTTGGTGGCGAAAGTGCCGCAATTATGCCACTCGTTACCTACGATCTTCCAGTTTCTAGCAACGCGAACCTTTATGCAGGTGCTGGCTATTCTTTCGCTGACAAAGAAGGTAAACCATCACCATTAGGTAACAAGAACGCCCCCGTTCTAACCGCTGGTGCTGAAGCAGGCATTGGCCGCAACGTGGTCGTTTACGGCGATGCCAAATGGGGTATTGATGCATACAAAAACAGTTCTGCTGATGCCGTCAGCTTCCAGGCTGGTCTGGGCTACCGCTTCTAGAGTTGTTTGCGACCTTACTCCGTCTAGTTGCCTCCTCAGTTGACCAAATGACAGAGTCAGCGGGGGCAGAGAGATTAATCTCTCTGCCCCCGCTGATTTTATGCTGCTGACCGTAATTAAGCTCTCATGTGATGAGAACTTTCGGTTATTACGGCGTTCAACAGGACGGTTTTCCTATCGCAGGAGGGACGCGAATGTTAGTGCTTTTTGCCATGATCAAGCTAAGCAGCTAAACCAATGAGCAAAGGTATGGATTGAAGCGTTGGTTTTGGATGAGGATTCGCAAGATTTTTGAAGCAAAACGGATGGCTGCTCTGGCTGGCAAAACTGTATATTAAATAGGAGTTTGTAATCATGTCTACTCCCGTGAAAGATAAGCTTTCAACCGAGCTAAAGCAGGTGAAAGACGTTGGCAAATTACGTCGCGATCGTATCCGCGACATTGTTAGCGCCGCAATCGCTCAAGTCACGACTGAAGTAAAAGAAGGGTCTCGTGATTTTCGTGCGATCGTGAAGGATGTGTTCTCGTCAACGATCGCAGATTTACAGGAAAGCGGCAAAGAAACTAAAGACGAGATTGCAGCCTCCATTGAAGGGATTGTGGATGGCATTAGCAGTATCCGCCAGCAAAAAATTGCTGAAACTGAAGCTGAGGTCAAACGGTTACAGACCCAGCTTTCAACACAACAAGATGAGTTAGAGCAGGAAATCAACACTGGGTTAGAAGGTGTTCAAGAGGCCGCCAGCACAGCTCCTGCCAAAATCAGAGAATTGGTTGAAGACGCGATTGTCACGGCCCAAAACAGCGAAGAGGCTGCTTTACTGAAGAAGCGCTACGCCCAGCTGCAAGCGCAGGCAGCTCTGCTACGCGCTACGTTGGCGGCTCGTTCTGAGTCTTACTACGACCAGGCACAGAGCCATTTGGATGATGCGAAGCACTGGTATAGTCAAGCGCGTCCGAAAGCAGAAGCCGCTAAGGGACAGGCAGATCAAAAATTTGCTCAGCTTGAACAGCAGATTGGTGAAGCTGGAAGCGCTCTTGCTCGTCGTGAGCGTGAAGTCCGTAACCTGCTGAGTGCTTTACTGCGTCGTGCGTCTGAAGCCGTGAAAGAAGAGGATGAGGTCGTCGATCGCCCCACACCTCAGCTTCCACCCGTGCCCAAAGATCCTTCTAATTCTCTCTAGTCCGACTGATAGCAGGGTTCTTTAGACAGCGTTTAGCGCTCAGCAGTCAGCCATCATCTTTTTCCTGATGGCTGACTGTTGCTTTGTAGGGCGTTGATCGTCCTACTCTCTGTGCTTCGGCGATTCACGTTATACCAATTTGAATTGAAAATGCGACACATCCTTTAGGTGCAAGGCAATGCCTTGCACCTACCCACCGATTGATCTGTAGCCGTCATTCTTTTAGGACTTACGCAGTCGCCCCCTAAAGCCCCCAAATTTGGGGGACTTTGAGTGCTTGCTCCCCCAAATTTGGGGGCTGGGGGCTAGTTTTAGAGAACTTGCGTAAGTCCTCTCTTTAAATCGGTATTACAATATCTCAGGCGCTACAGCACGTTGAGCACTGAGTTTTAAGCGTTGCCTACTGTTTTAAACATTTGTGTCCTCATTGTTTGAGAAATGGCTAAGAAACCCTTGAACTGAAGAAGCAGTGATAGGATCTAGGTAATATTTACGTTATTCCGACCGATTTTTTGGGGATCGGGCCATTTCCCTGGTTGGATAATTTTGCTGTTGATTCTTTTCTTGCTACCTTTCTGATGGTTAACACTCAAACTCCTGCCGCTGTTCGCAAACCCTCTAAAGTCGAAGGTCTTAAAGACCGCAGTAACTTCTTGCGCGAACCTGTTGCGTCTGAATTGCTGCTAGACACGACACATTTCAGCGAAGACGCCATCCAAATTCTGAAGTTTCACGGTTCCTATCAGCAGGATAACCGCGATAATCGGGTGAAAGGGCAGGAAAAGGACTACCAGATGATGCTGCGGACGCGTAGCCCTGGTGGGTACATTCCGCCAGCGTTGTACCTGACGCTCGATCGCTTGTCAGATGAGTACGGCAACCATACACTACGGGCAACGACTCGTCAGGGCTTTCAGCTTCATGGCGTGCTGAAGCGAAACTTGAAAGCCACGATCGCGGCGATCGTGCAGAATATGGGATCTACTCTCGGCGCATGTGGCGACCTGAACCGTAACGTGATGGCTCCTGCTGCACCCTACCGAAACCGTCCTGAGTACGAGTATGCGCGGGAGTACGCTGACAACATTGCTGACTTGTTAACGCCTCAAACAGGAGCCTACTACGAAATTTGGCTAGACGGCGAAAAGGCAATTTCTGCCGAAGAGAACCCAGATGTGATCGCGGCTCGTCAACGTAACGGCAACGGCACGATCGTCCATGATGCCGAAGAACCGCTCTACGGCAAGCACTACATGCCGCGTAAGTTCAAAATTAGCGTCACGGTGCCGGGTGATAATTCAGTTGACCTGTATTCGCAGGATGTCAGCCTCGTAGTGCTGACTAACTCACAGGGCGAACTGGAAGGGTTTAATGTGTTTGCTGGCGGCGGTTTGGGGCGCACGCACAATAAGGAAGAAACCTTTCCCCGTGTGGCTGACCCAATTGGCTACGTAGACAAAGCCGATGTCTATGACCTGATGAAGGCGATCGTCGCCACCCAGCGCGACTATGGCGATCGCACCGATCGTCGTCATGCCCGCATGAAATACCTCCTTGAAGACTGGGGCGTTGATCGCTTTCGTGAGAAGGTAGAAAGCTACTTTGGTAAAGCGATCGCTCCCTTTAAGCCACTGCCTGAGTTTAAGTATCTCGATTTCCTCGGTTGGCATGAACAGGGCGATGGCAAGCTTTTCTTAGGCATTTCGATTCAAAACGGGCGCGTTAAGGATGAGGGGTCGCTTCACCTCAAAACGGCGCTCCGAGAGCTTGTGCAGACGTTTAACCTGCCCATACTGCTTACCCCCAGTCAGGATGCGATTCTTTATGACATTCCGCCTGCCCAAAAAGCCCAAATTCAAGCCATTCTCACTCGTTGCGGCATTAAAGGCGTAGAGGACATTGATCCACTGGTGCGCTACTCAATGGCGTGTCCGGCCCTCCCGACCTGTGGTTTAGCCACCGCAGAATCCGAACGAGCGATTCCTGGCATTCTCGATCGCATTCGCGCGTTGCTCACCAATGTTGGGCTGGAACAAGAGCATTTCATCACTCGTATGACGGGTTGCCCCAATGGGTGTGCTCGTCCCTATCTCGCAGAACTCGGTTTTGTTGGCAATGGCCCTGATACGTACCAGATCTGGTTGGGTGCGGCTTCTAATCAGACGCGTCTGTCGCAAGTGTACCTGGAGAAGCTCCACATCAACGAGTTGGAGACTGCCTTTGAACCCATCTTCGTGTACTTTAAGCAATCGCGTCAGCCCGGAGAGGGCTTTGGAGATTTCTGCGATCGCGTCGGCCTACCCTCCATGCACGAGTATGTCGCCCAGTATCAGCCTGAAACGGCTGCTGCCACGATTGAGCCTGCCACAACCGAGCAAACGTCTACGCTGAAAGCTGCCAGCAAAATTCGTCGTCGCGTCACAATCCAGGAGGATGTTTACACGCGCTTACAGGAAGCGGCGTTACGCGAAGGCCAACCTGCAAGCCAATTGGCAAATGCGGCGATCGCCGCATACCTCAGCGCATTAGAGCAAGGCTAGTTTCTGGTTTGCAGGGATGTTACATCTAACGTCCCTACCAAAGATTACGCACCACCGATCGCCCAATTGACAAGCGTTCTCACACCGTAACCCGTAGCGCCGGGGCTGTTGTAGCCGTTTTCTTTTTCCGTCCACACAGGACCCGCTACATCCAGGTGCGCCCAGGGTGTTTCTTTCACAAACTGCTTGAGGAATAACGCAGCAGTGATGGAACCGCCAGGGCGTGGGCCAGTATTCTTCATATCAGCGATCAGTGACTTCATGCCGTCGAAATATTTTTCTTCCATTGGCATCTGCCAGATCTTTTCGCCTGCCAGTTCGCCTGCTTGAGTCAACTGGTTCGCAATCTCAGGATCAGAACTCCACAGTCCAGCAATTTCATCCCCCAACGCAATGACGCAAGCTCCCGTAAGCGTTGCTAGATCGACGATCGCATCCACGCCCAGCTTCTCTGCAAAAACCAACGCATCGGCAAGCGTCAGGCGACCTTCGGCATCGGTGTTGTTAATTTCGATCGTCTTGCCATTCGAGGCGGTGAGGATGTCTCCGGGATGGATGGCGTGACCGCTGATCATATTTTCGGTAGCAGCGGAGATAAAGTGAACTTCTACATCCGGCTTAATTTGGGCGATCGCCTTTGCGGCCCCCAATGTTGCGCCTGCACCACCCATATCGGTTTTCATCATCTCAATGCCGCTGCCTGCACCTTTAATGTTGAGCCCGCCCGAATCGAAGGTCAGTCCTTTACCAATAATGGCGAGTTTACGGCGCGGCGTGCTTTCCGGCTTATAGGTGAGGTGAATAAACTTGGGTGGGAGGTCAGCCCCTTGAGCCACGCCCAAAAAGGCTCCCATCCCTAGCTTTTCGCAGTCTTCCCGTTCCAGAATTTCGAGCGACAGTCCGTGTTCCCTGGCGATCGCCTCTGCGGTTTCTGCCAGCGTAATGGGAGTAACGTAGTTCGCTGGAGCCGCCACTAGCTCTCGTGCGAGAAACACCCCAGATGCAATTTGACGCGCACGTGTAACCGCTTCATCTTGTACGCCTAACCCCAACAATTCAATCTGCTCCACCGATGCGCCCTTGTCTTCAGTATCAGATTTGAAGCGGGTGTCTTGATACAGAGCAAGTTCAGCCCCTTCTGCGATCGTCTGCGCTGTCAATGCCGCCTGATCATTCCAGATCGGCAGACGGATTCCCAATAATTTGCACTTTTCTTTCTTCGCTACACGAGCACTAATCGCAGCAGCCCGACGCAGGGTATCTAGCTTCAAGCCCTCAGGTTTGCCTAAACCGACTAGAATGATCTTACGGACTGCGCTGCCCGAACCAACCCGTGTTGCCGCGCTGCTGCCCTCTTTGCCTTTAAACTCTGCCTCAGCAATCAGTTCTTTGAGCGTGCCAGACAGCTTGTTGTCTAAGTCTGCTAACTCAGCCGTTAGTTCTACGTCGTCTTCAAACAGACCGATCGCCAAACCATCCCCAGACCACTTCAAGAGAGGCGTACCCGTCGTTCGCAAATCCATTCAGCTTTTCCTCGTTTGCTTACCAGATCTATAGTATCGATCAAAAACTGAAGACGGAGAGCAGGAGGCAGAAGGCTAAAGAAGTTGCTGGTTGTTGGTTGTTAGAAGAAAGCTAGACGGTTGACGGCTGACCGCTGATCGTTCTTCAACTCAAAACTCAAAACTCTCTCCTTATCTCCCCATGCCCCACCTTACCCAACGTCGCCCCGAAAACGTTAGCGGGGACTTTTACGTTGATAGCACCTGCATTGACTGTGATACGTGCCGCTGGATGGCTTCGGCTGTTTTTCATGAAGCAGGCGACCAGTCCGCTGTGTTTCACCAACCAACCAACGAAATCGAACGGTTGCAGGCGATGCAGGCACTTCTGGCTTGCCCAACGGCTTCGATCGGCACAGTCGAGAAACCTGCGGATGTGAAAGCGGTACAGCAAAGTTTTCCCATTGCGATCGCTGAAAATGTTTTCCACTGCGGCTACCATGCCGAAAGTTCCTTTGGGGCAGCCAGCTACTTGATTCAGCGCCCGGAAGGAAACGTGTTGGTCGATTCGCCTCGCTTCGCGCCACCCTTGGTAAAGCGGTTAGAAGATTTGGGCGGTATTCGCTACCTGTATTTGACGCATCGGGATGATGTCGCTGATCACGAAAAGTTTCATCAGCATTTTGGGTGCGATCGCATTCTGCACAAAGACGAAATCAACGCGGGTACTCGCAATGTTGAGATCCAGCTAACGGGCATTGAGCCATTTGAGCTGGCTTCCGATTTGCTGATCATTCCCGTACCGGGACACACCAAAGGGCATACGGTGCTGCTGTACAACGAAGCATTTCTCTTTTCGGGCGACCATCTTGCCTGGTCAGACGATCGCCAACAGCTCATCGCCTTCCGTTCGGTTTGCTGGTACTCCTGGACGGAACAAACAAAATCGATGCAGCGCTTAGCAGATTACCCGTTTGAATGGGTGCTGCCCGGTCATGGTCGTCGGTTTCATAGCGATCGCCTCACCATGCAACACCAAATGCAGCAATGCGTCACCTGGATGCAAGGCGTGTAGAAAATTTGGCTCTAACGGCACTGTTGCAGCGATCTCAAGGAGCCTCGGTAAGGTTGAACGAGCTTGCGTTGCTTAGGCTTTGTAATTCGGTTCTTTGCTTCGCCTGCGATCGTACTGCTTGAATTGATCATGGCATTGACGGATTCAAGTCGCTAACACGACAGGTGTTGTTTATAGGGCACTGCAGGGTTCGTTAGAGAGGTCTAAAACGCGTTGATACAACTGCGAACTGACGCGAAAATTAGCGCGATGGATCAAGGCATCCATGATGGGTTGAACTTGGGAAATGAGGTTTCTTTGTTTAGCTGTAACTAGAATGCCCAGAATGCCAATGATAGAAAGACCAAGCTGAAGGGCTTCCCGCCGTCATAGACGTTCATCAATGAGGAGGTCATCAGCTTGAAGTTCAAGTGCCAGAGCGATGGCATTGGCTTCTCCGACATCAAGTCCTCGATCGCGCTGAAGTTACTGGGCGATCAAGGTATCGGTGAGTGGTCGAGCTTGAATCCAATCAAGCTTGAGAATGGCGGGAATCACAGGATTTTTGGCGGCCGCAAGTTCATCGGCAACAAGGGTTGGAATAATGACAGTTTAGTAGATGGCCTCTAGCAACCAAAGATGATCAATTAGAGCAAAATTGCAGAGGGGGATGTGTCGCTAACGACAATCATAGCTAACCCCGATCACGCAGATGCTGCACGTCTTGTTCAAAATCTTCCACGTCATAGTGAACGCAGATACCACGATCGGCAATGAGCGTCTGGAAGGCCATCAAATCCATGCCCGCAATTTTGCTAGCGCGGCTGAGGGTGATGCGTTCTTGCTGAAAGAGGGCGATCGCTATTTCTCGCAGCCAGTCGCTCTGGTTAAAGGTATGAGTCTGAGCAAGGCTGTCAGGGAGATCGAGAGTAATTTGCATGGTAATTTCCTGGCACTATGCGTTTATTTTAAGGTTTGATTGGGCGGCTCTGGCTTATGGGCGATCGCGTTCCTTTGCTATAAGCACTGAATGAGGCCCCAACAAATTTGCCTTGCCACACAGGGCGATCGTTCCATTCTTTCTTCGGTGATGCCTACTCAGAACGTTTCCGTTAACCTGTAGCGGAAGACTATAATCGACTCAACAAGCTCATTCAAATCTTTGGAGAAACAGGTGACAGAGGGAACAAAAGCACCTACAAAAGTCTTTATCAGTTATAGCTGGGACTCGGAAGAACACAAGGGCAAAGTGTTGTCGTTAGCTAATACCTTACGCAATCCTTGGGGAGTAGAGACAGAAATCGATCAATATGTCAAAGCTAGACCTCCCTACACTCCAGATAAAGGGTGGGATATCTGGATGAATGAAAGAATTCAATGGGCTGAGTTTGTACTTATTATTTGCACTGAAGCGTATAAGCGTCGATTTGAAGGCGACGAGGAATTAGGCAGCGGTTTAGGTGTTACGTGGGAAGGCGGCATTATTAGACAACATCTTTATAACGCTCAATTAAGGAATATCAAATTTATTCCTTTTGTGTTTTCCTCTCAAGATTTGCCCCATATTCCTGATGTCTTCGGCACACATGATAGATATAAATTTGAGGATGAAACGAGCTTTAGAGAACTTTGCTATCGACTCCGAAAGGAGCCTATTTTTGTAATACCAGATCCATTGTTTTCTAATGTAACCTCTGTTGCTCCTAGAGCTTCGGCTGCTGAACCTCCGCCAGTCCATTTAGATGTCGCCGGAACCCTACCACGAGTTCCTCTCAAAAACTTATATGACTGCGATCCAAACAAAATCCTTTTTATCAAAAATGTTAAACATCCAGAGCCGAACACATGGGCTTATCCGCTAGAGTACATGCGCCAAACAGAAAGTAGAACTTTTGAGCTAATGTGGCGAGCAAGTAGTCATGGAGTTAGTCAACCGAAAGCAGAAGACTTAATGATTTTGCATCAGCGGGCAAGAGTGACTCATATTGTTGAGTTTTTAGATGATCAAGTTCGTGAAACAGATACAGGATCTTTCCGCTGGGTAAGGGCTGTGTGGCTTCCTGAACAAGATTGGAATCAGCTTCCCCATCAAAAGGAAATTCTAGGATTCAGTCCGAGGTATGCTGATGGCAACACTCACTCCTTGAACAGCCCTAATTTTCCCAGGTTTCGTGAAGCCTGGAGCAGTTTAGAGGAGTTTCAGAAGCACATCTTTAAGCGTTTAACTCAACCTGAGGCGATCGTCACTAATGAAGATGATCTCACCTCTGAAAGAAGGGTAGATTACACTCGACTACGAGATTTGCTGAAGGCAGGGCAGTGGAAGGAGGCAGATCAAGAAACAGCAGACCGCATGTGCGAAGTTATGGGTCGGCAGGATGAAGGCAAATTGAGAGAAGAAGACGTTCAAAACTTTCCCTGCCGCGATCTTCGCACGATTAATTCGTTATGGGTAAAGTACAGCAACAATCACTTTGGCTTTAGTGTGCAGAGGCAGATTTGGCAAGATATTGAAGCTACAGGACAGAGTGACTATAACGCCTACTGTTCCTTTGGTGATTCTGTAGGATGGCATAGTCCAGATGGTTGGAAGTCATACGAAGAAATTACTTTTAGTTTAGAATCTCCTTGTGGCAATCTGCCGTGGTGGGGTAAGCAAGCCACTTGGGTATTTGGTGCAAAAACAGGTCCTTATTTGAGTGCTCGCGTTGATATTTGTAAAATCAGCGAGTAGGTTAGGTACTGCCCACAACATCAACATCGTTTTGATCGCTCCTCCTCTTTTATCCTTAATAAAACATCAACCAGATTAAACTACCGCAATGAGCAATCACCCTCTCCTCAAAGTTGAAATCTCTCAACTCAGCATTGCCGAGCGCATTCAACTGGCTGAAGATCTTTGGGACAGCATCTTGGAGCGGCAAGACGAACTTACTTTAACTGATGCCCAGAAACAGGAACTCGATCGTCGCTTAGAAAACTATCAGCAGGAGCCAACCTCTGGTTCAACCTGGGAAGAAGTTAAACAGCGGCTAGGTTTCTCCTAATGAGTTACAGACTCATCATTCGCCTGGAAGCAGAATTAGATATTCAAGATGCTTTTGAATGGTACGAAGCACAAACTTCAGGCTTAGGCTCTGAGTTCGTTCGGGCAGTTGATAGCTGTCTGTCTAGCATCGGACGTAACCCACTTGCCTATCCAATGATTTATAAACAGGCGCGACGAGCATTAGTCCGACGTTTTCCCTACGGAATCCTTTATGTATTTGACCAGAACATCATTACTGTGATTGCTTGCTTTCACGGTAAACGCAATCCGAAACCGTGGCAAGATCGCCTCTATTAGATACGTCTAACTGACTTTTCATATTGATATCTCTAAGCCTAAAAAGAATCATGGCTGTGCAAGCCAAAGCTCAAGTGTTTTCTCTCCTACGCCAGCATCAACAGAATTGCAGCAGTTTGGTGCGAGGCGATGTGGGGTCTTTGGTTCTTTCGCACGGGATACTGCAATCCATGAGCAGAGCGATGTCGATATTCTAGTTGCGTTTGAGCCAGAGCAGAAAACGTTTGATAACTTTATCCAGCCATCGTTTTTTTCTCGAAGACCTGTTTGATAGAACCGTCGATCGCGTCACGATCGCGTCACTCAGTTCCTACCTTGGTCCACACATTCTAGATGAGGTTGAGTATGTCGCCGTCGGCGGATGAGTATGGCTACTTCTCTCACCCAAGACCTCGGAGGTTTTGAAAACCTCCGAGGTCTGAGAAAAAGATCGTGCATCTTCCCCACTGACCGAACTAACTCGCCGTCACCCTCGCTCCATTCCCATTCGTTTCTAAGCTGGGTGCTGCGGTAGGGATAATCATTGTCGTTGGGCTACTGCTCACAGCTTTACGGGTCGTGCGCTTGCGCGGCGTTCCACCGGCCTGCACATACTGCAAACTATCTTTGCCATACCGCGTTACCACACCCATCAGCATCTTTTCCGAATAGCTGCGAAGCTCCTCTTCCATCAGCTTCACCACTCCTGCCATTTCATCCACCGTCGAAAGCATCGTGTTGTAACGAGCGAGTTGCCCCTGCAATGCTTGAATGCGGACATCATATTCAGTCAAACTCAAGCCAGGGGCAAAATCCAGCGGATCGTTGATCGATCGCATCCCTGCCATGCGGCGTAGGCCCTTTTCCAACACCTTAGAACTGCGTTTGAGACGTGCCATAGAGACCCTCCTGTAAAGTGATACCAATTTGAATTGAAAATACGACACATCCTGTAGGGGCAAGGCAATGCCTTGCCCCTACCCACCGATTGATCTGTAACCGTCATTCTTTAGATCGGTATGACATGTATCTCCACACTCTAGCCAACCGCTCGCTAAATTTCCCTGAGCAAAAATTAGCAAAAATTTGAGCTACTTTTCATCTGGGTATACTTCTTTTCCATATTTATACTCAAACCAAATAAGAGCATTGGTATAAAAACGATCTAGTTAGCTCAAAAGCTGTTGCAGCGCGATCGCCGTTGAGAACCCAAATATCGTGTTGTAGCACCCAAACATGATGTTCAGGTACTCGAACATCATGTTGCAGTACATGGACATCACGTTTGGGTTCCTGGATCTCGTGTTCAAGTACATAAACATCGTATTCAAGTACCCAAACATCGTATTGAGGTTCTTGAATACGATGTTTGAGTTCCTAGATCTCGTGTTTAGGTTCCTAGATCTCGTGTTTAGGTTCCTAGATCTCGTGTTTGAGTTTTCAAACGTTGTCCTAAAATCCTCGTCTACCCATTGCTTCAGATGCAGTACACCCATTGCTGAGAACATGCTGCCAAGATCAGCATTCTGATAGACAAAGCTCCCCCTTCTGCCATCATTCTTTTCCCTTGAGCAGGACGGGTTTCATTTAGGCAGAGGAGAAGCCGTGAGTGACAGGGCTACAACCCTACAGCTTGGCTCGTGAATACCATCAAATACTACATTTGGTGCAAAGTTTATTGGCTTAAGGGCGCACTTGTGAGCATGTATTGGAGGTGCTTATGCCGATTTAAAGAATGACGGTTATAGATCAATCGGTGGGTAGGGGCAAGGCAATGCCTTGCCCCTACAGGATGTGTCGCATTTTCAATTCAAATTGGTATTATGCCTGCTTAAAATCATTCTTTCTTATTCTCCCAATGTAGCTTTCCAGATGCTGCACCGTTCCACCAAAATCACAAAGGTGGATGCATCCGCCTTAAACAGTGGCCAATTCCGCTGACTGTCGGCGGGGAATTTCATAAGTCCAGAAGTCGGAAGCCATTTCCGTTGAAGGGAAAATAGCCCGCGCTTCTGTCAACAAATCTTTTAGCTCAATCTCATTACCGGGCGCATACCGTGGGCTGAAATGCGTCATAATCAGCCGCTTTGCTTGCGCTGCCAGGGCAACCTGCGCCGCCATCGTTGAGGTGGAATGTAAGCGTTGGTAGGCCATCTCCGCGTCTTGATGAGCAAACGTGGCTTCATGAATCAGCACATCTGCATCCTGCGCCAAATCAACTGATGTATCGCAGTAAACGGTATCGGTGCAATAGGCTAGCTTGCGTCCAATCTCGGTTGGGCCACACAGATCTGCCCCACGAATGCGCCGTCCATCAGGTAGCGTAATGACCTCACCACGCTTGAGCTTGCCATACAGAGGCCCCGGTGGAATACCTAACGATGCGGCACGTTTTACATCAAAATGACCTGGACGATCGCGCTCCGCAATGCGATACCCGTAAGCAGGCACTCGATGTTTCAGCAAGCCGCAACTCACTGTAAACTCGCTGTCTTCATAAATCACACCGGGACGTACCGTATGCACTTTGATGGGGTACGAAAAATGCGTTTGCGAGTAGCGCCGACAGGCTTTGAGGTACTCATCCAAATCAGGCGGACCATAAATATCCACGCGCTGTACATTGCCTGCCAGCCCACAGCTTGCTAGTAACCCCATCAACCCAAAAATGTGATCACCATGCATGTGGGTGATAAAGATGCGGGTCAACTGACTGCTTTTGATCTCGCTGCGTAAAAGCTGATGCTGCGTGCCTTCACCGCAATCAAAGAGCCAGAATTCAGCCCGTTGCGGCAGGCGCAGCGCGACACCGGAGACATTGCGCGATCGCGTTGGCACGCCAGAACTGGTTCCCAGGAATGTAATTTGCAAAACTAGCGATCCGTAGACGTTTCTTCCTGAACCTATACTGACACAGGCGAAGGAGATAAGAACTTGACAGGACTTACGCAAATCCTCGCAAAACTGCCCCCCGACCCCCAACTTTTGGGAGCAAGCACTCAAAGTCCCCCAGAATTGGAGGACTTAGCGGGCAACTGCGTAAGTCCTGCTTGATCAAGACAGTCCGCCAAGGATCTGATTTAATAATCGTTACAAACGATCAGAGACACAAGATGCACGGCCTCAAACGGGCATCATCTTTCTAACGCAATATATCTGGCGTAGATAGGGAACATTTACAGCAAGATGCCTGACTTTATCTAAAGCAAATTGACTTATATTAAGCCTCGTTGATCAATGATCGCGTTGCGGTTAATTCCATCATTGTGTGCAATGGTGCGATCGCTCAATCACATGACTGCTTTAAGTGCTTAAACCTGTGAGGAGACTTCTAGAAATGTCGTTGGAACGCTTCCCCCGTTTGCTAACCTCTCAACTGAGAGCGCTAACGCACTTAACGGGACGTAGTGGGTGGTACGGGCTTTTAATCTGGATAGCGCTGTTTTCAGCGATGGAAAGTGTTGTTAGCCGTCCCGCGCAATCGTTAGAACTTCGCGTGGCGATCGAAGAAGGCGTAAGCCAGGTTGCAGTCGGCAGCTCTAGCAAAGCGATCGTGCGTGACAGCAGCGGTCGTCCGCTAGGTGAAATTGCACCGATGAATGCCTTTATTGCACAGCCAAAGCAAGGCAGTGTCGGCCTCGATCGCTGGCAGTCAGGGCAACTCTGGGTAGAGCCAACAGACGGCGGCTATGTCTACATTGGCAATCGCTGGTATCGTGGACGTACCCTCGTTGCACTCAGCAAAAGCGGATTGACAGCCATTAATTACGTAGACCTGGAGCAGTATCTTTACAGCGTCCTCGGCGGCGAAATGAATGGCAACTGGCCCCAGGAAGCACTCAAAGCACAGGCCGTTGCTGCTCGCTCCTATGCCCTCTACCACCGCGAGAAGGCTATAGCAGCGAATAGCATCTATGACGTGGTAGACACAACCGCTTCCCAAGTCTATAGAGGCATTCAAGATGAGTCGGTTGGTACCCAAACAGCGGTTAATGCGACAGCGAACCAGGTATTAGCCTACGGTAACCGTCCGATTGAAGCCGTCTTTCACTCCTCAGCAGGCGGTTGTACCGAAAATTCTGAGGATGTCTGGTTAAACCCCGTCCCTTACCTAAAATCGGTACGTGAAGGCTTTACCGAAGTTTCGCCAGTAGCTCAGTGGGAAATTGACATTCCTCGTAGCGAGTTAAGCAAGCGCATCACCGGAGTGGGTAACATTGTTGCTTTTCAGCCTGTGAGTATTACGACCTGTGGACGCATTAAGTCAATGCAAGTGGTTGGTGATCGCGGTCGAAAAACCATTACAGGTGAAGTCCTTCAAAGTGCGCTAAACCTCAGAAGTACGCTCTTCAACATCGTTCCTCAGACTGGCTTGGAAGCAAGCAAAGCTAAGGCGCAAGCTTCTCCCGCCATGTTTCAGGTAATGGGGCGTGGGTTTGGGCATGGGCTAGGCTTAAGCCAGTGGGGTGCTTACAATCTGGCGCTAGGTGGTAATAACTATCAGCAAATTTTGCAGCTTTACTACCAAAACACAACACTAAGTAAAATACCGAAGCAGTAGGCAGATTAGCGCTGGTTTGAAGTGGTAGTCTCTAGCATGAGAACTCTACGAGTTTGAAGCTTTCACAGGTTGCACCATTCATCTTAGGAAAATCTCACCAGAGCTTAATCAGCTTTGGGTGATGAGTCCTACTTCTCCTTGCCCCTCGTTCTTTGACTCAAGGTTTGCGGACTGTGGATGCTGAAAAACGCCCGGATTTAGAGTTGATTGTGCAGCAGATTGGCGAGGCCGTTCTTGCAACCATGTCAACCGTCGATCGCCTGTCGGAGCGGATGGACACCTTAACCCATCAGGTACAACAGCAGGGGTACCAGGTGTTTGCCCTCAGTGATGCGATTCAAACGCTGACAGAAACGCAGCATGAGTCGCTCAAACGGCTCGATCGGCTCACAGATGTCCTTGATCACCTCGTCAAAGCAGTTGATCCCACTGAAACGCCGCCATCATAGAATTTACCAACGGCGGTACGATCGCCAGTAGGGTCGCCCTTTCCAAAAAACTCCTACAGAAATGAGCACCAGTTCCGTCATGGTAAATCCCGGCGCACCAAATAATAGCCACTGTTCTAGCGCCAGCACCAGCGCCACGCACAACACCAGCGCCCACAAGCTACCGATGCTGATGCTGAAGCGATCAACGCGCTCTAAAACATAAACAGCAAAGGCTCCTAGCGCCACCGGAATGCCAAGTCTCAGCACCAGCGATACCAGTGGTGACGAGAGCAGTCCCACCAGGCTCTCCAGAATTGGCGATTGGTCACGATTGCGAACTGCAAGCTGTAGCAAGCCATCGATCGGCAACATCAGCAACAGAACGGCAAAGAACGCCGCTTGGAACAGCGATCGCCACGGCAATAGCTTTAAGCGGTCAAGGGGCTTTCTCATAAAAACTGAAACCCTTTAAATCTGTGCAGACGTAGTGTGATTCTAGCCTTAGTCCAGCACAAGGATGAGAATCACCTACCAACCCACACCTTTCCGAACTCCTACCTTTTATCCTTCGTCCCCCATCCCTCATCCCTCTTTAGTCCCCATCCAGCGACGCATCCTTCAGGTCGTACCGCATATTCTGAAGCGTTTGCTGCTGCACGCGGCGAGATGGACGGCGATATTTCTTCGTTTCTAGCTTCGGTTCATACTGCTCTTGACCGTCCCGATTGCTTTTACGCTTCAGAGTTGCCTCACTATCACCGAGTTTGTTTAGGGCTTCTTGGCGAGCGATCGCTTCGTCTAGAAAGCTCAAATAATGTTCGTACCGTTCCCAATCGCCGCGCACAACGCAATTCGGTTCATCTCGATGCAGGCAATCGCTGAACTGACAGTTTGCGAGCGCTAAGCGCGATCGTGCTTCAGGGAAATAAGTTGCCAGTGCTTCAGGAGTGCAGTCTAAGTCTGGTTGGTTGAACCCGGGTGTATCTGCCAGCAAGCCACCTGTGGGTAGCTCAAACAACTCAACATGACGGGTCGTATGCCGTCCGCGTCCCAGTTTGCCCGAAACAGCCGCTACTCGCAAATCAGAGTGTGGTACCAGCCAATTAATTAAGCTGGACTTGCCTACCCCAGATGGCCCAGACACGATCGTCACCCGATCGCCCAGTTGGGCTTCGACCGCAGCCAGTCCGATCGCCTGCTGTACACTCATCAAAATGGGCGCATAGCCCCATTGCTGCAAACGAGCACACCAATACTCGCGCTCATCCGTCGTCGCAAGGTCGCTTTTATTCAAACACAGGCAGACCTTAAGCTGCGTGGTCTCTGCTTTGACCAGAAAGTGGCTGAGTTGATACGGATCGAGCATGGGGTCAACCAGCGCAAAGACTAGCAAAAGTTGGTCTGCGTTTGCGACAGGTGGACGATCGAGTGACGATCGCCTGGGTAACACCTGCGCAATTGCACCCCGTCCACCCTCCCAGTCTGGCTCTTCAACTTCTACCTGATCGCCCACCATCACCCGCTGCCCAATTTTTTTCAGACGCGATCGACGGGTACACAGCAACATCAGCGGCAAGGTCGGTTGCGTCCTTTCCCCCTCTCTCCCAGCTTTCGACTCTCGACTCCCGATTCCCACGCCTTCAAGCTTCACATGATAATAATTCGCCTGCACTGCCAAAACAGTTCCCAACAGCGGCTTGGGCAAGCTTTCCCCTGTATGACCAGCAGGAGCGACACTCTGAATTCGTGGAGCATTCAAGTCAGCATTCATAGGTCATCGCTCACCGCTCGATGTCCATTGCATGCGATCGCGCTCAAGCGTCTTCACGGTTTGCTGGCCGTCGAATTTTAAGCGCAAAATAACTGGAACGGTCTTCAATATGCTCGATCGCGTAGCCTTCCATTCTCAAACTATCAGGCACTTGTTCGATCGGTTCGCCAGGGTCAAGCCACACTTCCAAAAGCGATCCCGGAGGCATTTGATCAAGCTTTAGCTTCGTGCGCACAAAGTTGATCGGGCAGGGAGTGCCACGTAAATCCAGTTGAGCATCTGGGGCAAGAGAAGACGGTTCGGTTGCATTCATGTGCCAAACACCTTGCCGAAGAACCCTTCAATGCCACTTTTACCAATGCGATCGCCCCGCAACTTCGCCAGTTTCTCCAGCAGTTCCCGTTCTTCAATGGAGATTTTGGTGGGAATGTCGATCGAAATCGTAATCAGATGATCCCCACGACTGACCGGATTACCCAGTTTCGGCACGCCCTTTCCTTCCAGCGTCAGCACCTTACCCGACTGGGTTCCCGGTGGAATCAGGAGTTCTTGAGGCTCATTATCAACGGTGTTGACTTCAACGCGAGAACCTAAAATTGCCTGCACATAGCTAATTTTGAGTTCCGAAAGAATATTAATGCCTTCGCGCTGAAATTCTGGGTCTTCATTGACGAACAGATAGACATACAAATCGCCAGGAGGGCCACTGCGCTGTCCTGCATCACCTTCATTAGAAACGCGCAAGCGGGTACCATTATCGACTCCAGCGGGAACATTAATCTTGAGCTTTTTCGTCTCTTGGCGCTGACCGTTACCATTGCAGACTTCGCACTTCTCCTCAACGACCTGTCCAGTACCAGCACAGGTAGGGCAAACAGAAACTTGCGTGAAGCTGCCAAACGGTGTCCGGGTAGCTCGTCGTACTTGGCCTGCCCCACTACAGGTAGAACAGGTGCGTGGACGGGTGCCTGGTTTTGCGCCTGAGCCACTACAGGTTGTGCAGGTTTCAAGGTGATTGATGCGGATTTCACGCTCACCACCAAAAATCGCTTCACGGAAGTCTAGCTTCAGATCAAGCCGCAAATCGTCGCCACGCATTGGCCCACTACGCCGTCGTCCCGCTTGACCAGGCGCGCCACCCGAAAACCCGCTGAAGAAACTTTCAAAGATATCCGCGAACCCACCCATGTCGCCAAAGTCTTGAAAGCCTCCGCCAGCAGCAGAGCCAACACCAGCCTCACCGAATTGATTGTAGCGGGCGCGAGTTTCTGGCTCTGAAAGCACTTCGTAAGCACGATTGATTTCTTTGAAGCGCTCTTCGGCTCCATCTTCTTTGTTGACATCAGGGTGATACCGACGAGCTAAACGTCGGTATGCTTGCTTAATTTCGTCCTTGTCGGCATCGCGCGAAATGCCGAGAATTTCGTAATAGTCACGAGCCATAGAATACTGCTGTGAGGGTAAAGGTTTTTTAGAGCTGGGGGCTTGAGTTCTGGGTCTGAAAGATTGGCTTTGGACAATGACCCTCTACCATTCACCGATACTGACCACTCCTCCTATACCTTAACTAATCTACAGCTTCATAATCGGCTGTAACAGTAGCGTCGTTCTCAAAGCTGTAGTCTTCGGGATCAAATGACCCATTCGATGGGCTAAACTGGGTCGTTGCTTCGTCGTCTGGCACTTCGTTGGCGCGCTGATAGACTGATGCCCCGATCGCTAGCAAGGTCTCTTGTAGTGTATCCAGGTGTTGTTTGAACGTTTCGGGCGCGATCGTCGGATCGGCCGCCGCCGCTTTCAATTCTGTCACCTTCTCTAATGCCTGCGCTTTGAGATCATCCCGAATGAAGTCACCATTGTCGCGCAGCAGAGTTTCGTAGCTGTAGAACAAGCTATCTGCCTGATTTTTGAGCACCACCAGCTTCTTCCGGCGCTCATCCTCTTCTGCAAAGACCTCGGCATCCAAACGTATCCGCTCAATTTCGCTAGTGCTTAAGCCGCCAGTGTTGGTTGTAGAAACACTTTGCTCACGTCCCGTTCCCTTATCCCTCGCAGAGACTTTAAGAATACCGTTTGCGTCGATATCGAATGACACTTCGATTTGGGGCACACCGCGAGGGGCGGGAGGAATTCCGTTGAGTTGAAATTTACCCAGGCTTTTGTTGTCCTTTGCCATTGCCCGCTCACCTTGCAGAGCGTGAATTTCAACCGACGTTTGCCCATCTGTTGCAGTAGAAAAGACTTGAGTCTTGCTGGTTGGAATGGTGGTGTTACGCTCGATGATTTTGGTAAAGACTTCGCCCAACGTTTCGATCCCCAGCGAAAGGGGTGTCACGTCCAGCAGCAGCAAGTCTTTGACTTCGCCACCGAGTACACCACCCTGAATAGCAGCACCCAGAGCCACAGCTTCATCAGGATTCACGGATCGATCAGGAGCCTTGTTGTTGAAGTATTTACGAATGGCATCCTGCACCGCTGGAATGCGTGTAGAGCCGCCGACCAATAGAATGCGATCGATATCATTAATCGTTAAATCGGCATCCTTCAGCGCTTGCTCAGTGGGCTTAATCGTACCTTCAACCAAATGGCTCACTAACTCTTCAAAGGTAGAGCGGTTCAGCTCCATTTCCAAATGCTTTGGCCCCGTTTCATCCGCCGTAATAAACGGTAGATTAATCGAGGTGGTCAATGTTCCAGAGAGTTCGATCTTTGCCTTTTCAGCCGCCTCACGCAAGCGTTGCAGCGCCATTTTGTCGATCGACAGGTCAATCCCTTCCTGATCTTTGAAGCTCGTAATCATCCAGCGCACGATGCAGTCATCAAAGTCATCGCCACCCAGATGGTTGTTGCCAGACGTTGCTTTTACTTCAAAGACGCCATCGCCCATCTGCAAGATCGAGACATCAAACGTACCACCGCCCAAGTCAAACACTAGAATGCATTGATCTTGGTCTTGCTTCTCCATGCCGTAAGCAAGCGCAGCAGCCGTTGGCTCGTTAATGATGCGCAGCACTTCAAGCCCTGCGATCGTGCCAGCATCCTTAGTTGCCTGACGCTGAGCATCGCTGAAGTAGGCAGGTACGGTGATAACCGCTTGCTGCACAGGTTCGCCTAAATAGTTTTCAGCGTCTTGCTTGAGCTTTTGCAGCACCATCGCCGACACTTCCTGGGGCGTATAGTTACGCCCGCGAATCTGCACATCGACGGTATCATCCTTACCCTTGACACAGGTGTAGGGAACTCGCGATCGTTCCATTTCGGTATCTTCCCAACGGCGACCAATGAAGCGCTTGATGCTAAAGACTGTATTTTCGGCGTTGGTGACTGCTTGCCGCTTGGCAAGCTGACCAACCAAACGGTCACCCACTTTGCCAAAACCTACCATGCTTGGCGTTGTTCGTCCGCCCTCTGAATTAGAGATGACAATCGGTTGACCGCCCTCTAGGACGGCAACGCAGCTATTTGTCGTGCCGAGGTCAATACCAATGACTTTTCCCATAGCGAGTGGCGGTAAAAATACGTGATGTGAACTTGATGCTTAGAAGCCGATGCATGCAATGGCGCAAGAAAGCATTGCCACCGTTGCCACCATTACATCGGTTGTTGATTCTGACTCCAAGCATGCCCAAATTAAATTTGGAATTAAACGTATCTGGCAAAATTAATTTTCTGCACCGCCCTGATCGGTTTCCTCCGAGGTTATCACGGGCTCTGGGGCAGCAGCAACTTTTACTAACGCATGGCGTAGCACACGTTCGCCAAGCATATAGCCCCGCACCAACTCTTCCATGACCGTGCCTTCAGGCTGCTCATCGGTGGGTTGTCGCATCACCGCTTCATGCAGGCTTGGATCAAACTCTTTGCCCTCCGATCGCATGGGTGCAACCCCAATACGCTTTAAGCAATCAACCAGTTGCTTGTAAACGCTTTGATAACTTTTGTGAATGGTTGTTTCTTGCTCGGTTTGTGGTTTGATCTGCGATCGTGCCCGTTCAAAGTTATCGACTACAGGTAGGATTTCATTAATGGTTGAACATTTCACCTGTAGTTCTAAATCTTCACGTTCGCGCTGAGTGCGTTTACGGTAATTATCAAAGTCTGCGGCAATTCGCACACATTGACTGGTGCGTTCCTCTAGCTGCGACTTCAGCAATTTAATTTCATTGTCCTTCTCGCCCAACACGGTTGAACTGTCAGAGGTTGAGGTTTGGTCAACAACATCTGCCTGAACTGTTTCCAAGGAAGGAGTGGATGGGTCATCATTAATCGGGGTGGTGGCTAACGTCGGGTCGATCGCCGCGTCTCCTGTGGCTGTATCCTGTAATGATGTGGCATCGGTTGCACCTACAGCGCTCTCCGAGGAGTCAGACGCTGAACCTTGTACATTCTCATACTGATTTACTTCGTCAATCATTGCTATCTCGTCCCAATCCTCAAGACTGCTTGTTAGCTACCAGATTTATCCTATACGCTTTAAGAATCTAGCGACGGTAAGAATCATCTCATTGCGGTTGATCGATTTTCATTCGTCAATTCTGTAGTTGTTCCCTGACGTTCTGTTTGGCTCACCAACGTTGTAACAAAAACGTTGCAACAAAATTTAGTAAGGAGACTAGCAAGCCTCAAGCCGATCGGCTGAGCAACAGATGAACATCAAACGTTCAGAGCGAACTGTATTTCAAACGCCTAACGAACTGAGCCATAAGGGCTATGCTTTTGGAGTGTCAAGGTTCATGTAGGAACCTTATGGATCAAGTTCGCCTTGGAAACACCGAAAGCAGCAGGCGATCGCTCCTTGACTCGGTGTTAATGGTTCGATCCTTTCGTCTGTTCAGTTCTCTCGTTCGTCATGCATACGTTTATCATGCATCTAATCTCATGCTAACTGTCTTGACTGAAGCTTGCCACCGATCGAGCTTTTGTGCTGGCTTCCTTTGGATGCAGCGCTCGGTTTCGACTGGGGTGGCGATCGTCGTGAGAAACAGACATCCTCTTAGCGATTCTTGTCGATTATTGGGCATATTCTAGTAAACCAGGAGACCCTCTTCAACCAGCTATGACTAACTCCTCTTCCCAACGTCGTGCGCTTGTCGTTCAGAATAACTTTTCGCCCTTTGGCAACAAGCTTGTTCAGTCTGGCTATGTAGACAATGCCCAGATGCAGCAGGCTCTCATCGAAAGTCGGAAGTCTGGCAGAGCGCTGATCGATGTGCTGGAGTCAATCACAGGGCATCAACTGCCGCCTGATTTGCTCCGTCAGTACAAGAAGCAACAGCTTTTTGAGTTGAAGATTCTTTATGGTGTGGAGTCGCTTGACCCCGAAATTAGCCAGATTACGGGTACGCAAGTCAGTGAGTTGATTGATACTCTCATCCCGATCGACCTATGCCGTCGCTATAACCTCGTACCGCTCTCTAAAAGCGACGGTCAGCCACCGTTTGTGCTGGTGGCGATGGTTGATCCAGATAACCTGCAAGCTCAGGATGATCTCAACCGTCGTCTACGTCCTCAAGGCTTGGCTCTTCAACGATTGGTCATCACGGTTGAAGATTACCGCCGCTTGATCAACCAATATTTGGATGAAAAAGAGAAGCGAGAGAAACAGCTTGAAGATCAATCCAAGGTTGACGTTAACAAGGATTTAGAGGGGTTAGGCTATCTCGATCTACAGGATGCGCCCGATGAAGACGATGCTAATCTGGATGTTTCAGATGCCGAAGCCGCTCCGGTGATTGCGCTGGTCAACAAAATTATGATCAAAGCGCTGCAAGACGGGGTTTCTGATATTCACATCGAGCCGCAAGAGGAATTTTTGCGCGTGCGCTTCCGTAAAGATGGGGTATTACGAGAACCCTTTGCAGATCCATTCCCTAAGAAAATTATCCCTGCGGTGACCGCTCGCTTCAAAATCATCGCGCAGCTTGATATTGCAGAACGTCGATCGCCTCAAGATGGACGCATTCGCCGTATTTATGATGGTCGGAAGGTGGATTTCCGGGTCAACACGCTGCCCAGCCGCTATGGTGAGAAGGTTGTACTGCGGATTCTAGATAACTCTGCCACCCAGCTTGGTCTGGATAAGCTGATTACAGATCCAGAATCACTGCAAATCGTGCAGGAAATGGTGCGCCGTCCGTTTGGCTTAATCCTGGTAACGGGGCCAACGGGTTCTGGTAAGACAACCACGCTCTACTCGGCGCTGGCAGAACGGAACGATCCAGGGGTCAACATCAGCACAGCGGAAGATCCAATCGAATATTCTCTGCCCGGTTTAACCCAGGTGCAGGTGATTCGAGAGAAGGGTCTGGACTTTGCCGCGATTCTAAGAGCCTTTCTGCGTCAAGATCCGGATGTGATTCTGGTGGGTGAAACCCGCGATCGTGAAACGGCAAAGACCGCGATCGAAGCGGCTCTCACAGGACACCTGGTACTCACTACGCTACACACGAATGATGCGGCTGGGGCGATCGCCCGCCTGGATGAAATGGGCGTTGAACCGTTCATGGTGTCTGGTGCGCTGCTGGGTGTTGTGGCTCAACGACTGATGCGCCGCGTGTGCAGTGAGTGCTGCGTGCCATACACACCCACTAGAGAAGAGTTAGCGCGCTTTGGCTTATCGGCCTCTAACGAGGGTGAGTTGACCCTTTACAAAGCCGTCACGCTACAACCAAGTGAAATTCAGGAAGCGCGATCGCAGAATCGACTGTGTGCTAAGTGTGGCGGCGCTGGCTATAAAGGACGCTGTGGTGTGTATGAAGTGATGCGTGTCACCGAGCGGTTGCAAAACCTGATTACTCAAGGCGCTCCGACAGAATCCATTAAAGAAGTTGCGGTTGAAGAGGGCATGCAAACCCTGCTGGCGTATAGCCTCAATTTAGTCCGCACAGGTCAAACAACCCTTGAGGAAGTTGAACGTGTAACCTTTACCGATACAGGCTTGGAATCCGAGTTGAGAGCAAAACGCAAAACATCGTTGAGCTGCCGTGTTTGCAGCGCCGACCTCAAACAAGAGTGGATTGATTGCCCCTACTGCATGACCCCACGCTTTCAGGATTAAACTTCAAACCTGCGTCTTTTCGGCCTTCAGAGTTGATTGATAACGCTCAGGTGAAAACCCATCGAGTGTCATGAGGGTTCAGCCAAGCTAGGTGGGTAGACTATACTCCTAGTTATTTGCAGGATGCGCCTTGAGCGATCGCACCTGAGCCAACCCCAACCACTGGCAAATCGCTAACCATTTCCCAAAGGAGCAAGCCTCATGGAGTTGATGATTGAAGACTTGATGGAGCAGTTGATCGAAATGGGTGGCTCCGACCTGCACCTGACGGCTGGTCTACCACCCTACTTTCGCATCAGTGGGCACTTGCAGCCGATCGGCGACCAGGCACTGACCGCAGAAGAATGCCAGCGGCTCATCTTCAGCATGCTCAACAACACGCAGCGGAAAAACCTGGAGCAAAACTGGGAGCTTGACTGTTCCTATGGTGTACGAGGGTTAGCCCGTTTCAGAGTCAACGTTTACAAAGATCGAGGCACCTATGCCGCCTGTTTGAGAGCGCTGAGTTCTAAGATCCCTAATTTTGAGAAACTGGGCCTACCAGATGTCGTCCGCGATATGACCGAAAAGCCCAGAGGGCTGATTCTGGTAACGGGACCAACGGGTTCGGGGAAGACGACCACCCTGGCGGCCATGATTGACCTGATCAACCGCACCCGCGCTGAGCATATTCTGACGATCGAAGACCCGATCGAGTTTGTCTACGAACCGATTAAAAGTCTGGTACACCAGCGCCAGTTAGGTGAGGACACCAAGAGCTTTGCCAATGCCCTGAAAGCAGCACTGCGTGAAGATCCTGACATCATTCTGGTCGGCGAGATGCGAGATCTGGAAACCATCTCTCTCGCCATCTCGGCGGCTGAAACAGGTCACCTTGTGTTCGGCACCCTGCACACCAGTTCAGCGTCACAAACCGTTGACCGGATGATCGACGTATTTCCCTCAGAACGGCAAACGCAGGTGCGTGTCCAGCTCTCCAACTCCCTGGTAGCCGTCTTTAGCCAAACGCTCGTCCCTAAGAAAAACCCCAAACCAGGGGAATACGGTCGGGTGATGGCGCAAGAAATCATGATCATTACCCCTGCTATCTCCAATCTGATTCGAGAAGGCAAAACGGCTCAAATTTACTCTGCCATTCAAACGGGTGGGAAGCTGGGAATGCAAACCCTGGAGAAGGTGCTGGCTGACCAATACAAAGCTGGCCTGATTTCGTTTGAAGCTGCCATGTCAAAAACGTCGCGTCCAGATGAAATTCAGCGCCTCATTGGCGGAGCGCCTACAGGGGCAGCGCCTGCGGGAGCGGTCAAACGTTAGTTAAGTTTGCTGCTGTTTTGTTGGTTGACATCTTCGTTGCAGCAGTACAATCGGGTATCGCTTCTTGTGAGCGATCGCGCTGCTCCAACGGAGCCTCCCCTGAAGTTGTCTAACTTGTGACTAACGTGTTTCGCTTCTCAAGCAAGATCAGGCATACACTCACATCAGTTTCATTCTGCGCCGCTTCTCACCTGCTATGAGTCGGGTAAGAAGCTCGTAGGGCTTCTCGGTTCACTCCTCTTTCTATTCTGGTATCCACCATGCCTACCTTCGTTGCTCGTGTTCAAGACGTTAAAGGGAACGCCAAGAAAGAAAAAATCGTTGCTGACACCATCAGCGATGCCCGTACTGCCTTACGAGAGAAAGGTCTCTTTATTCAAGACCTGAAGCAGGATGATGGGCTTTCTTTGAACTTCGACATGAAGAAGTTTCAATCGTCGATGGCGAAGGTTACCGTCAAAGACAAAGCCGTGTTTTCACGTCAGTTTGCCGCCCTGGTGAACGCAGGTGTAGCAATGGTGAGAGGCTTGGGTGTGTTGTCCGAGCAGTGCCAGAATCCCAAATTTAAAGCCGCGTTGCTCGAAATTAGCTCTGACGTGCAGCAAGGGATGAACCTTTCAGATGCCATGCGGAAGCATCCCGCCTGTTTTGACAATCTCTACGTTGCCATGATTCAAGCAGGCGAAGTGGGTGGTGTGCTGGATGAAGTGCTAAACCGTTTGGCAAAACTGCTGGAAGATGTGGCTCGTCTCCAAAACCAAATTAAGGCAGCACTCTCCTACCCAGTAGTCGTAGGCGTGCTGGCAACCATCATCTTTGTGGCGATGACTGTCTTTCTGCTGCCTGTGTTTGCCAGCATTTTTAAGGATATCGGTGTGGAACTACCAGGGTTTACGCTGGCAATGATGGCGATCAGTGAATTTTTACGCAGCCCCAGGGTGCTGATTCTCATCATTCTGATTCCGGTGTGCATTTTCTCCTACAAGCAGTACTACAAAACGCGGGTAGGACGCGAAACCATCGATCGCCTCTCTCTGAAAATGCCGTTGTTTGGCGATTTGATTCAGAAAACTGCCACTGCACGTTTCTGTCGCACGTTTGGAGCGCTGACCCGATCGGGCGTGCCCATTCTAACCTGTCTGGAAATTGTGCGTGATACCGCAGGTAACCAAATCATTGCCAACGCGGTTGATGAAGCACGACGCGAAATTCAAACAGGTGGCATGATCAGCATTGCGTTACAACGCGAGCAGGTCTTTCCTTTAATGGCGATTCAGATGATCAGCATCGGTGAAGAAACGGGTGAAATTGACAAGATGCTGATGAAAGTGGCGGACTTCTATGAGGATGAGGTCGAGCAAGCCGTGAAGGCTTTGACCAGCATTATGGAGCCGATTATGATTCTTTTCCTGGGCGGCATGGTGGGCTCTATTCTGCTGTCGATGTATCTACCCATGTTCAAAGTGTTCGAGAAGTTGGGCTAGCCTTCACACTAAAGATGAGCATCAGCACCAGCACCGATCGCCGTTGTCAAACGACCTTTAGAGTATGACTGCTCATCGAATTCACTACGAAGCAGCCCTGGCTGAGTGCTGTGATGCGGTAGGGGCGATCGCGCTCCTCAAACGCTATCGTCCGTACCTGGAATTGCTTCCCAGTATGCGTCGCCCTGACGAGAGCCTGATCACGGTGCCGTTGCCGATCGTCAAGTTTCGCCAAGTTGGCTCTGCTAGCAGTTCAGGTGGCCCAAGCAGTGAGGCAACGTGCTTACCGTGCGATCTTGCCATTTTGATGTGTGACCCAGAGTGGAAGATTAAAACTGGGGTGGAGATGTTCGTCTTTATTCATCGATCGCAGGAAGATTTTTCTGATCTTCTCAGTCGTTGGCGGCAGACCCAGGTTATTTTAAGTCGCGGTTATGAATGGGATTTGCCACTGCGCTACAAGCATATTTTGAATGAAGGAGCTGACAATCCCTATCCTCTCTTTGTCGTGTTTGAAGAGACTCCAGAGCGCATTAAACGCGGCTTAAAAGGTGCCTTTTTGCCCTTTGTGCAGCAAGAAGCGGTAGCGACTGAAGTAGAACGCAGTGAACCTATCCCTTCAGAGGTGCGATCGGGAGACGAGGCAGACTCTTAAGCCTCTATCCGAAAACCATACTGCTCTCTTTGCTTTGCTCTTTGTAGAGATATTATCTGTAACGCTTCTACAGGCGGTTGCCGACTCGGCTTTAAGGGCTGCTACCTGCGGTTACAGGTCTACGGGTCAGACTTGGTATCGCGATCAGATGCTGCTTCAGTCAACGGTAAGTAGGCGTTGGCCTCTCCAAAAGTTTCAGGCCACGGCTGCGTGGAGGCATGGAGTGGTGTCGCATCACCATCTAGCTGTGGTGGGAAAGAGACGACATCTTCTAGGGTTGGTGTTACCACGCTGTTTCCTAGATTCTGAAGTGCCTGGAGCGCTTCCGTTGCTGACTGATAGCGGTGTCTGAAATCGTAGCGCACCATGTTGCTGAGCACTTCTGCAAGAGCATAACTGACTTGTGCTCGGTGTTTCCAAGAAATTTCACCTGTATTCTTGTCCTGAATGAGCTGACCCGGTGACAAGCCCGTCAGCGCTTGAATGCCAACCATGCCCACAGCGTACACATCACTGTTGAATCGGGGGTTGCCAGCACACTGCTCGTTGGGCATGTATCCCTGAGTGCCAATGCCAACCGTGAACCCTGTGCGGCGATCGTCTTCGGTGATTTGGCTAATTTCTTTGACTGCTCCAAAGTCAATAAGAACGAGCTTGCCATCAGAGCGTCGTCGGATAACATTATTTGGCTTGATATCCCGATGAATCACGTTGTGACTATGAACAAATTCTAAAATGGACAGCAGTTCTTGTAGAATTGCTACCACTCGAAACTCCGGCGCTTGCCTGCCAAGTGACAGTTCGCTGCTTAAGGGTTGCCCTGGAATAAACTCTTGAGCTAAATAAAACTCCTGATCTTCCTCAAAGTAAGCCAGTAACTGCGGAATTTGGTCGTGCCTGCCCAACTTCTCAAGCGTTTCTGCTTCCTGCTGAAAGAGCCGTTGTGCCAGATGAAAAAGCTTGGGATTGTTGCTGTTAGGTCGAAGTTGTTTCACGACGCACGTTGGATTGCCGGGTCGTTGGGTGTCTTCAGCTACGTAAGTTTCTCCAAAGCCACCTGAACCCAGAACTTTTTTGATGGTGTAGCGACCGGCTAGCGTTTTGCCAAACATTTCTTGCTCTCGATACTCAGGCAGCAGATCCTTCAAATCATCTTGTTCGCTCTTGCTAATGATTTCTTGAATCAGGGGAGAGCCAGCATAGCTTTTCATCGTGCGACGAAGCTTGAATTTCTCACTCGCAATGCCAATGAATAGATACGCAGTACCGCTAAGCGCGATCGCGCTCATGGGCACTGCCGCTGGTAAAACCAATCGCTTTTGGGTAAACACAAAATAGGTGATGCTGCCCCAGACGAGTACGAGACCCATTGCAGCCGCAAAGCGCCGTAAGGAACGCTTGGCCCTACTTTGAAGGTAACCGGCCACCATGACAACCACAAACACAAAAACACCTTGAAGTGGGGCGCTTGAGATGGCGTCTGCGATCGACCTGTCCTCTAGCAGAGTGGCGATCGCGTTGGCGTTAATTTCGACCCCTGACATGGGGTGGCGATACAGAAAGCTGTCTGAAAACGGTGCTGCGTGAAAATCTTGCGATAGCCCAAAAGTCGGGCCAATCAGCACAATTTTGTCCTTGAACTCACCGCTTTTGACTAACCGATCCCAACTGTCGGGATCTAGCACTTGCCAGAATGGAATTTGCTTAAACGTGCCTGCGGGGCCGTAGAAAAACATATTCTCGCCATGCGGCGCAGGATACATGCGCTGAGACGTTCGCATGGTGGCTTCTGCAAAGGATGCCATGAAGGTTTGAGAGCCAATCAACCACTCTTGGGGTGGCTTGGAGGCGTTGGTTTGTTCCACCTGGCGGGCAAAGCGACTGCCAAGCGCATGAATGCGACTGTTGGGTTCAACTGGATAGTTAATCAAACCAACCGACATCGGCCTGGTTTGAAACAGATCATTTGGCCCTACAAGCTGGGTCAAAATGCCCTGCGGAGTCGTGGTGTCTTCATACTTAGCAGCCAGGGTGACACGTCCAGCATACCGCTGTAGCGCTTGCTGAAACGCTCGATCGCCCTCGTCATAACTGCTGGGAGAATCAAAAATCAAATCGACTGCCACCGTGCGAGCGCCCGCTGCCATGAGACGGTCAATTGCACGTGCATACGCAACTCGGCTCCAGGGCCAGGTTTGCAACGGTTCCAAAAACGCATATTTTTGGGGATCGAGCGGATAGACTTTCGTGCCTTGCGAAAGCGAATCTTCATCGATCGCCAGAACGACGACATCTTTAGGGGGGGGGACGGGGCCTCGTAATTCAAAGAACAGGGTTTGCACCTGTCGTTCGAGCAGTTGCGCTAAATTTGATTGGCTGGTGGTGAGCAAGGCCGCCGCGATCGCCACTGCTCCCACAACGAGATGCCCAAAACCGCTTGGCTGTGGAGTATGTAGCCGCGACTTCAGTGTGTTCGTGAGGCGTTTAGTGGTAGAAGGCGTCTTAACAGTCAGCGGTTCCGTTTGGGGCAACGGCAGATTTTTAGCCATCTTGCAGGGTTACATAGGGGACTTTCAAATCAACGCACCCAACTGATAGAGCATTTGAGCCATGCTTCCATTAGGATCTATTTTATGCGATCGTTCAACGAGCGGCTCTTCCCTCCAGCTCTAATGGTTGGCTTGTGTACGCCTTTAAACAAAGGCAGGACTTACGCAAATTCTCTAAAACTAGCCCCTCAGCCCCCAAATTTAGGGGGCGACTGCGTAAGTCCTAAAAGGGCTTTTTAATTTTCTTAATATTCTCTACTATAGGAATGAGGCTTTTGAGTTGAGATGTCTGTTGAATTGAGATGTTTGCCGAGTTGGCATGTCTGTGTAGTAGCTAGTGCCACGTTTGTTGCGCTTCGAGTCGTTTGCGCGTTCATTCACTTCTATTATTGTTGTTTAGAGCTAGGCGTTGTTTGAAGTTCATTCACCACCCAGCACTGGGTTGTTGGTCAAAGTTGATTCATGGATGAGCGAGTACAAAAGCTATTGTCGCAATGGGGCATTGCCTCGCGCCGTCAAGCAGAGCAAATGATTTTGGCCGGGCGCGTGCAGCTCAATGGCACGATCGCCCAACTGGGGCAGAAAGCGAATCCTGTGGTCGATCGCGTTGCAGTGGATGGTGTTGTGATTCGGCCAGCACAACGGCCTGCCTCCATTTACCTTCTCATGCACAAACCTGCGGGCGTACTGTCTACCTGTACCGATCCTTGGCGACGTACCACCGTTTTGGATCTCCTTCCTCCGTCCCTGTCAGAAGGGCAAGGTATTCATCCAGTCGGACGCTTGGACGCAGATTCTACTGGAGCACTGCTATTGACGAATGATGGAGCGCTGACGTTCTATCTCACCCATCCTCGGCACCATATTCCCAAAACCTATGAAGTTTGGGTAGAGGGGTACCCCACAGAGTCAGTTTTACAGCAGTGGCGACAAGGGGTGGTGCTGTCTGGTCGTTGCACATTACCCACTAAAGTCACTGTTCTTAAAGACTCTCCCCATCGTAAAACACTGTTGCAGGTCGTTTTGACCGAAGGCAGAAATCGTCAAATTCGGCGTGTGGCAGAGCAGCTGGGTTATCCTGTCTTACAACTGCATCGCACTGCGATCGGCCCGATTCAACTGCACGCTTCGGGTACAAACCAATTAGCAAGTGGTCAACATCGCCCGCTGAAAGATTCAGAGATCCGTTTCTTGAACGCTCAACTTAACCTAACATCAGAAGGGGAGACTGTGACGCGCGAGGAGTACAGCCGATGAGTAACCAAATGGTTCAGATCAGCCTGGAGCAGGCAGAGAGGCTCAAAGAGTTGGGCTACCACTTGCAACAGTTTCGTCAGAAGCAGCGAATTTCGTTAGATACGGTCGCGTCTAAAACGCTAATTCCAGTCCGACTGTTGTCAGCGATCGAAACTGGCAACGTCGAACAATTACCGGAGCCAGTATATATTCAGGGCTTTATTCGTCGCTATGCCGATGCGATCGGCATGAATGGCATGGAACTAGCAAGTGCGTTCCCGGCCCAAACTGATTTGAAGGTGCCCCGATCATCATGGCGAGGGACCGTTCAGGCGCAACTGCGTCCTTTGCACCTCTACCTGATCTATATGGCACTGGTGATTGGTGCCGTCAGCGGGTTGTCCTTCCTCTTGAACCGTTCTTCCACTCCACAGATGGCGGGGTTAGATAAAACGGCAAAGCCTGTGCAAATTAATACGGCTGCTGTCACGTCCTCACCAAACGGCCCCGCAAACATCACGCAGCCTGATTCTTCATCTACTACAGGAAGTAACTCAACCCCTCTCCCCATGACCTCGCCGATGCCGCAGAAGTCAGTACGCGTCGGTCTCACGATGACCTCGCAGTCCTGGGTTCGCATTGTCGTCGATGGCAAAACCGATTTTGAAGGTGTTTTGTCGGAAGGGACTCAACGAGAGTGGGAAGCTGACAAGCAGTTGATCCTACGCGCTGGGAATGCGGGTGGAGTAATGGTAAGCCTGAACAACGGTACAGCTAAGCGGCTCGGAGAACCGGGTGCCGTTGAAGAGGTTACCTTTGGGGCAAATGCAGCACAACGACTTGAATCCTCATCTGAAACGCTGACTGCCTCCAAGCCAAGCTCGTTTTGAGCTCCCGCGACTGTATAGCAGTTTTCAATTCAGCTAGCCAGATTTCGTTAAGACGGGTACCGGGTATAGAGGGCAGGGCCACGACGTGAGCGCTCAGCTGAGCGGTGCGGTGAATGTAAGTGAAACTGGCTGACTTAGAAACCAAAACGCCGCAGAAGCAGGCACTTTGCAAGACCTTCTGCTCTAAGTCGTCTTCCAAACTTCCCTTCAAGGATTAAGGCATCAGCCCAGACCTTGAAGCTGCTGGATAGAAATTTTATGAACGGTAATTTACAGAGACTGCTGGCACATTTTAAGGTCATTGACGCACGAAGCCTGCCTATTCTGATCCCTGGCCTCCATCAACCAACAGAACGATCGCAGTGAGGCAGAAATCTCAGCTTCGCCGCGATCGCCTCTTAGCTAGCTCTCATAATTGCTCGTTATCATAAAGGAACGTAAAGCGGTTGAACACGCACTGTTGAACACACATTGGAGTTGAATCTCATGGCAATCTTTGGCCTTGGTAAAAAACTGTCGCTTCCCACTCCTGAAGAAGCATTGCCAGGACGAACGGAGCCAATGCCAGTACCTGCCAAGCATTTCGTGAGCGGCAATCCGCTACAGCCTCCCTACCAAAGCGGCCTTGAAGTAGCCGTCTTTGGCTTAGGCTGTTTTTGGGGCGCAGAGCGCAAGTTTTGGCAGCAAAACGGCGTTTTCTCAACGGCTGTTGGCTATGCAGGCGGCAGCACCCCAAACCCCACCTATCAGGAAGTCTGTTCTGGTCGTACAGGGCATAACGAGGTGGTGCAGGTGATCTTTGACCCGAAAGTCATTAGCTACGAAACACTGCTAAAAGTCTTTTGGGAAAGCCACGATCCGACGCAGGGGATGAGGCAGGGCAACGATGTGGGTACTCAGTACCGGTCTGGCATCTACGTTTACTCTGACCAGCAGCGCAGACTGGCAGAAGCATCGCGTGCAGCTTACCAGCAAGCGTTAAATACTTCAGGCTACGGTGAAATCACCACCGAAATCCTGGATGCGCCTCCCTTCTACTATGCGGAAGGGTACCATCAGCAGTATCTAGCCAAAAACCCGAATGGCTACTGCGGGCTGGGTGGGACAAATGTTTCTTGCCCGATCGGAGTAGCAACGGCATAGAAGCAATTTAGCAGTCAGCGGTCAGCAGTCAGCTTAAGACTCTAGGCTGACCGCTTATTCAGGGCACTGTATCGCCTACGATTCAGCAGCGTTGACCCAAACATGCATTTCGTTGAGTGTGAGCGGGCCATATTGGGTTGCCAACGCGACATCGGTGGCATCTCGCCCATAGGCGATCGCAATGCGATTGCCGCGCGGTTCTGGCTGGGTAGCGTCAAAGGTAAACCAGCGGCCCTCAGCAGTGCCATCGGGATTACCCAGATAAGCTTCAAACCAGGCATGGAGATCCATTGGGTCTAGCTGATACAAATAGCCCACGACCATTCGTGCTGGAATGCTAAAGCTGCGGCACAGAGCGATGCCTAAATGTGCAAAGTCTCGACAGACGCCAACACGCGCTTTAGCCGTATCTACGGCTGACGTCGAGGCATCGCTCGTGCCGTACTCGTATGCCACATGGGTATGAATCCAGTGGCGAATAGACTCTACTTGCGCGTAGCCAGGTGTGCTGTCGCCAACAATTTCATTCGCTAAGTCGCCCAAGCGATCGACTTCGCAGTAGCGACTGGGCAGCAAAAATTGCAGCACATTTTCTGGTAAGTGCTGAACGGGGACGTAGGGAGCTTCAGGTTCCAGGTCGATCGTGTCGGCCGTTTCCACACACGCGGTCGTGCAAACGCGGAACGCTCCTTTCGGTGTGACTAACCGTTGGCAAAGGTTGCCATAGCTATCGGTGTATTCCAGCACCGGGGTTGTGGGTTTCAGGATGTATTCCTCGCGCACGACCCACTGCCCTGCACCACTGCGCGGTCGCAGCATTAAAATGAGCGGTGTCGGCTCACCCGCTTCAAACAGCAGTTCACATCCTGCATCCAGCCGCATCACTACCTCCAACTACCACCAATTGCGACCCCAAAGTCTGCGTCGTTGCTGCTCGCGCTTTTTAGTCAGGGGCTGACCACGTAAGAGCGCCCAAGTAACCTCATCCACCACGCCATCGTTTCTCAGCTTATGTTCCTGTTGAAAGCCGTGCACGCACGCAAGCGTTGTTGGGCAAAAAACGCCGTTGCGATCGACTGCATAGCCGTTAACGCGCAGCAAGCCCTGCAACTCGGCCACATCGGCTCCTGTATGCCCCCGCCTGAGCAGCCGTGTACCAGGTTGAATAGATGCTTTTAGAGCAGCCCAGGTTTTAGGCCCAACGCATCCATCAATTCGTAACCCGTGCTGCCGCTGAAAGGCTTTGACGGCTGCTTCTGTAATATGACCAAAGTTGCCATCAATTCTCAGGCGGGAGAACCCATGAGCAACGAGTAATTCTTGTAGCTCTGCAACAGCAACTCCGATATCCCACGGATTGACAGTATGACCGCTCATGGCGGCAGGTGCAAGCGTCTGTTCAGCCCATGAATGAGATTCCACCAACTAATGCTCCTTCATGCCCACATAGTTGTTCATTTAGCGCGATCGATTCTAGTCCTGGTGAATGCTTTTAACACACTATCAGGGTTTCAAGATCGAGGCCGCAATGATGGTAACAAAGGCTAGACTTAAGAACGTTACGTACCATTACGCGACTAGTGGTCGTATCGATGTCAGGCTGAACTCACACCTGTTGATCTTGCGCTAAGCCTGATAGAAACGGGTTGGTGCAACGGCAGCTACATTTCATACCATTTCACTCAAAAAATCGTGATCTAAGCGAAGATCATTCAAGTGCAGCCTCAGTCACAGCCCATCGCTCCAAAGGTGTGGAGTTTTATGCAATGAAGAAATTAGTCAGAGGGTTACGAGAATTCCGGGACACCTACTTCTCAACCCACCGAGAACTGTTTGAGCAGTTGTCCCACAAGCAAAAGCCGAGAGTGCTGTTCATTACCTGTTCAGACTCTCGTATTGATCCCACCTTAATTACTCAGGCAGCACCGGGTGAGTTGTTTGTCGTTCGCAATGCTGGCAATATCATTCCACCCTTTGGTGCCACAAACGGTGGTGAAGGAGCCGCTGTTGAATATGCGATTCATGCCCTCAACGTTGAGCAGATTGTCGTCTGTGGGCATTCTCACTGTGGGGCCATGAAGGGTTTGCTGCAATTAGGAAAACTAGAAGAAGAGATGCCGCTTGTTTACGACTGGTTGCGGCATGCCGAAGCAACTCGCCGCCTAGTGAAAGAAAACTATACCGAGTATGAAGGCGAAGAACTGGTAGAGATTGCGATCGCAGAGAACGTCCTGACGCAAATTGAGAATCTTCAAACCTACCCCGTTGTCCATTCCCGGCTGTATCAGGGACGGCTGAAAATCTACGGTTGGGTTTACCACATTGAAACGGGCGAGGTCTTTGCTTACGATGCCGTTGATCAAACCTATGTGCCTCTCCCTCAATTTTTTAGCGAAGAACAAGACGGAACGGCACAGGCAGGAGGCCGCTTTCCATCGCCCGTCGCCTGTGAACTGGCGATGAATTTTAACATTCGCGCCAGCGGAAACGGCCAGGTCGATCAGCCCAATCCAGTAGATGGAACGCAAGATCCAGGTGTGCAGGAATTAGCAGCAGAATTCTGGCTCTCTCCTGAGCAGGCAGAGCGTATTTATCGGGGATCAGCTAACAAGCGATGAGGGGAGATGAGGCGCTGTAGCTGTTAGCAATTAGAAGGCAGTACGGCAGAGGGTAGGAGTCACTACTAAAGCAGTCTGTCGGTTGATGGCTAGCAATTCTTGAGTAGAGGCTGAAACGGTTTACGTGCGATCGTGGGTTGTACGCCTGTTGCTTCAAGAACAGTTTTGACGAGTTTGAAGAAACACTGCTTTCGAGGACCAACTGAAAAGAACAGGTTAACCTTGAGGCATAGCAGGAGACGCTGACTGCTTTCGCATTGGGTGCTGCGACAAAGCAGGATGAATGGAAGTGCGTTTCATTCTTCCAGTCTCTTTGTTCCCGGCACTGGCAGCGCCCTTCTATTGAAGTGGATTTATAGGCTTAAACTTGATAGCGTTCCGCTTCATTCATCGCACAACCAAGGAGAGTGGCATGACTGTTTTCAACTGGCGTAGAGCGATCGCACCGCTTGTGCTATCTGTTTTGCTTTTAGTCACAGGCTGTACCGCGAAAGAACCTTCACCATTCGCGCAGGCACAGCAAGAGAGCACGAAAAAAGGAGCTCAGCCTGCGGTTGCCAAAGATGCAACGCAAGGTAGCAGTTTCAACAAGTTTTTCCCTAAGCCTGGTAATGGCTACGAGCGGGTGTTTACGCAAGAAAAGAAAGGCTTTGCTGAAGCGAAACTCAAGAAAGACGGTAAAGATGTGGCTATGCTAGCGATTTCAGATGCTACGGCTGATGTGACGGCTGGCGTGAGTGCAACTAAAAAGTTTGACAAGAGCACGACCAAGATTGCAGGCTACCCGTCTGTAGATGTGGGTACAACACAGACAGCCGTTTTAGTGGCTAATCGCTATCAGGTGAAAGTGCTGTCGCGCAGTCCTGCCTTTGCTAAAACCGATCGACAGGCATGGATTCAGCGCTTTGACCTCGCTGGACTCGCAAAATTAAAGAAATAACCAACCTCAACTCCAGCAATCAACTCCAAGTACCGCTCTATTTTTTGAGCAAACCTACCTTTAACTTATGAGCAAATCCATTTTTGAGTTGGTCGATGAGCTACCTACTGGTGGCGTGACGGTCATGGCACTGCGATCGATCGATTTTGCTGTACCAGGTCAATGGCAAAACCTGACAGGCTTTACAAATACCATTCGGGAAGTCACGGGTGAAACCGATGAAGCCTTGATTCAGCAAATTGGCGAACGAGCCGTCTATTTATTTAACGATAAATCTCAAGGCTACCAGCGTGCTCTGTGGCTCTACCAAACCGTAGACAGCGCGTCTGGTGCGTTAGGAGCCGCTGCAATGGCAAATAAGGTAGGCCAGGATATTTCCTTTTTGGGCTTCTTAGGAAACCTTACCCCCAAGCCAGAGAAAGCTCAAAGCATTGACCTGACCGTTAAGCTAGTGGTTGAACTCGTTGCCTTTTGCCAAATTAACGGCATTCCAGGGGATAGCATTGGCGACTTCTTGGCTGCACTGGGTGACTATGGCGGCGAATCGCTCATGCGAATGGCAGCACTGGTCTGTTTTGACGGACTGATCCCTCTAGGGCCTGACTTCATCCTGAAAGGCCTGTCAACCATTCAAGGCACCTCTCCGCAAGAACTGGAGCAAAACCAGACATTCAAAGGCGTGAGTGATCTCATTCCTGGTGGTGACTCTGCTGGTAAGTTGGGGTTCATCAACCAGAGCTTCGATTCTGTGAAAGGTTGGATGAGTGACTTTGTGTCGTCACGTGGTTTGACTCAGGACAATGTGCTGGATAATCTGACGAAGTTTGTGGAAGTCTCGAAGGACAAGTTGGACTACGTAGGCGCGTTTCTCGATATTTCGGTCAACTACTACACCCATACAGGCACTCAAACCTTGGCTCGTCGGTTAATTGAGCGTGCGGTGGCAGAGATTTAGCCGTTGTGTAGCCCGATGATTGCTTGCAGATAAAACCAAACCTCAAGGTGGCTGAGGCATCTTTGTGTTCAGTCACCTTTTGTTGTGGTCGTTTAACTGCTTGAAGGAGCGAAGGCGTACCAACGCGGAGCTGATGTGAGGATATGGTTGAATGAGCGATCGCTGTCTAATTGAGCCGACTAACCGATGATTGCAGTCGCCAACCCAGTCGCTCCAAGTTTTGACGCTGTCCGCAAATGACGGTATTTGTATCAGGGCAAAAGATGATGACGCTCTCATGCATGTCAATGGCGCGAACATGGCAATCCGCCAAGTTCTGTCGCGGCTGATCGCACACGACTTTTTGTCCAATTTTCCATTTCATCGCATGTCGCTTTAAGTCTGCTACTCATACAGTAGGCTGAAAAATGTATGTAGACATCCCACCACTGTCAACCATTCGGGTGATTTTTGCTCAACTTAATTTATACCGAGTCTAAACAGCAATCGCTACAGATGAGCGTTGGGTTAGGGGCAGGGCATTGCCTTGCCTCTACTTACACCAAGCAATCGGTCTTATGGCTGGAGTGGCCTTACTGCTGGAGGGCTGACTTACGGTGATTTACTGCTGTCACGCCTGTTGCATCCAGCACTTTACCGTGCTCGACAACTGCGTAGATCAGCCAGTGGTCACCGCATTCCATCAGATTTTGAATGGTGCATTCCAGGTAAGCCAGCGCATCCGTCAGAATTGGACTACCATTCAGTGCTGTTTCAGTGGCGATCGTATCGAACGGATCGTCACCCAGGCTTGGTGGCTTGAGAAAGTGCCGCCGCAGATTTTTGCCCTGCTTAAGAATGTTGAGGACAAAGGGTTCACCCGTATGGGCCAGCAACTCGCCTGTCCGGTCTTTGGCGATCGCGATCGTAAGGCCGGGTGGGTTGAAGCTCGCCTGCGACACCCACGAGGTTAAAACACCAAAGCGTGCGTCATCCTGCTGAGCCGTGAGCACGCAAAGGGAACCAGTCACTCGTCCAACCGCTTGCCCGGTGCGATCGGTCTGCACCTCAGCCGGATTTGAATATGGCGCACGAATACGTTTTTGTTTGCGGAGACTTTGGGCAAATTCCGTTCCTGCGGCCTCGCACTGCTGTAGGGTTTCTTCGGTTGGTTTGAACTTAATCCGCAACGTTTCAAACCCCAACCGATAGCCAGAGTCTTTCAGCTTTTCCTCAATTTGATCCACCGCTTCGCCACTCCAACCGTAGGAACCAAACACGCCCGATAACAGCGTTCTAGGGGCCGTAGACAGAATGATTCCCAGAGCGGTCTGCATTTGTGTCGGTGCATGCCCACCCAACGTGGGAGAGCCAATGATAAAGCCATCGCATTGCTCGATCAAACTGGTTAACTCAGCGGGATCAGCAAATTCGCAGTTCACGCACTCCACATTCACCCCTGTCTGGGCAATGCCTTTAGCGATCGCCTGCCCGATCGTCGCCGTATTGCCGTAAGCAGAGGTATAGAGCAGTGCCACCTTTAAATCTTTTGTCTGCTGCTGTTGGCTCCACTCTCGATAATCGTGGGTCAGGCGGCTCAGGCTGTAGCGCACAATAGGGCCATGCCCTGGTGCATACAGTTTTGGTTTGGCAAGCAGCTCAAACTTATCCAGTGCCGCTTCTACCTGCCGGGTTTGAGCCGCATGAAGACAGTCGAAATAGTAGTGTCGGTCTTCGTCCAACTGCTTCCAGTTTTCGTCCAGCACTGGCTCATCGCAGACATGGGCACCGAAGAATTTGTCCGTAAACAGAGTCCGTGTAGCGGGATCATAGGTGCAAAGGGCATCAGGCCAGCGAGGTGTGGGCACAAACACAAACCGGAGTTCGTGACCCTGCCCCAAATCCAACACTTCATCACCACGAATCGACTTAATCTTGGCAGTCGCTTCCGAAAAGACCGCACGTAGCGCGATCGCTGCTGGCTTTGAGCAAATGACCGTTGCTTTCGGTGCCAATGCCAGCAAACGTTTCAGTGTCGTCATGCGATTAGGGTTCACATGCCCCACAATCACATAGTCCAGCGCTGCCAGATCTGTCTGCTGTTGTAGCTCGGTTAGAAAAATCTCTGTAAACGACTCACCCGGTGGGTCAATGAGTGCTGTCTTGTCTGCCTGAACCAGATATGCATTGGCTGTAGTGCCCTTTTGTCGCCCATACTCCACCTCAAACTTCAGGCGATCCCAGGTGCGCGATCGCAGCACCGTTGTTCCATCCCCAATCTGTGCCACTTGCACATCACGGGGTCTTGTCGCCACGGGCGGTAAAACACTTTCAGCTCCCTCAGCCGCTTCAGTCGCTACCTTCGCGTCAGCATCAGCGATCGCGTCATGTACATCCGTTTCTCGCAACGCGTCAGGGGATGGCGCGAATTTAAAGAAACTGGAAAGAGCCTTTAAGAAGGGATTAGGCGAAGACATGGTAGAAGTGAGGGGGGTAAGGAGGCACGGAGTTTTGAGTTTTGAGTTTGAACCTGGAAGGTCGAGCTTGGAGGTCGGAAGCTTGAGGCTTAAGATCGAACAGCCAAGCTTTGCCCTCGAAGTATCAAGCCTGGAAGTCGAAAAGTTGAGCTTTAGACTCGGAGTATTGAGCCTGAAGGTCGAAAGGTTACGCTTTGAAAGCAGAGTACCAAGCCTGGAAGTCGAAAAGTTGAGCTTTGCACTCGGAATGTCGAGCTTTGAAATCGAAAAGTTGGGCTTTGCAGTCGGACGGCTCTCGGAATGTCACCTTCTAGCCTTTATCTTCTGCCTTTCGTTTTCAATCTTTTAACAACCAAAAACTAAAAACCAACCACTAGTAATGGTTTCCCACTTTCCGATGATGCACAGCCGTCAGTCCATCTTGATTAGAAATGCGTCCGGTATCAACCGTGCTATAGACGATCCAGTGGTCGCTGCACTCCATGCGGCTGGTGACTTGGCATTCCAGATACGCGAGAGCCTCTGCCAGAATGGGTGAGCCGTTCGTTGCAGGGTAGGTTTTAACCCCGACAAAGCGATCGGCACCGGGGGCAAAGCGCTTCAAGAAGTGTCGCATCAAGGGCTGGTAGTTGCCTTCTTCCAGAATGTTGAGGACAAAGCGATCGCCCACATGCATGAAGGATTCGATCGCCCGGTCTTTGGCAACCGCAATGGTGATTCCCAATGGCTCGATGCTGGCCTGAGCGACCCAGGAGGCCAACATGGCACTGGACGCATTACCCTTTTGAGCGGTGATGATGTAAAGCCCACCGCTAAGCCGTCCCAGCGCTTTGTCAAGATCGCCATCCAAGGATTTCATTTGTTTGATGGTGCGATCGCGCGTCAGCCATTGTCCCAAGTCGGTACCCGCTTCATCACAAAGCTGGTAGGTTGCTTCGGTTGGCGCTGACTTCACCAAAATCGGTGGAAAGGCTTCGGTTAAGCCCACATCTTGCAGTTTGTTTCGCAGCAGGTGCACAGAATCATCGTCACCGCCACCGCTTTCAAACAACCCAAACGACTGCTTGGCATGAGTCGCCGCCAGAATGGTACCTAACGAAGCCTTAGCAGTGGGTGCAAAGTCGCCTGTCTGTGGTGGCATGGCAATCACTACCCCCAGCGCGATCATGACCAACTCTCGAATTTCGTGCGGTTCTGCGGTACGCAAGTCCATCTGCTCAACCGCAACGCCCGTTTTGAGGATGCCCTGAGCGATCGAGTGGGCCAACCGTTCCCCTTCGCCGTATTCTGAAACGTAGAATAAGCCAACCGTTTTCACGGCTTTCGCTTGCTCTTGGCTCCAGGTGCGATAGCGCCCAACCAGTTCCTGGAGGTTGTACTGCAACAGAGGGCCGTGCCCGGTGGCAATTGTCACCACTCCTGGCAAATCGCCCATGCGCTTGAGGGCAGAGAGCACCGATCGAGCATTCGGCCCCATCAGGCAGTCGTAGTAGTAGCGGAAGTCGTGCTCAATGAGTTCCAGGTCTTCATCAAAGGTGGAATCATCGCAGTAGTGCATCCCAAAGGCATCGCAGGTAAACAACACCTGTGTTTTGTGGTCGTAGGTAAAGATGGTGTCAGGCCAGTGCAGGTTCGGTGCCGACACAAATTCCAGCAGGTGCCCGTTGCCCAGATCGAGGCGATCGCCATTCTTCACCAGCTTCCGCTCAAACGGTTGATGCACCAGATCTTCAAGGAACTGGATGGCGACCTTTGCCCCAACAACTGTGATGTGGGGAGCCAGCTTCAAAATATCTGCCACTAAACCGCTGTGATCGGGTTCGGTATGGCTAATCACCAAATAATCAATCTCAGCGGGATTAATCAGCCCTTTCAGCGTATCCAGGTACAGCTTGCGAAATTTTTCGTGGGAGGTATCCACCAGAGCAACCTTTTCACCGCGAATCAGAAACGAGTTATAAGTAGTGCCATTGTCGAGGGCAAACTCAATGTCAAACCGCTCCCGATCCCAATCAAGGCAGCGAATGGCAGTGGTATCCGTCTCTCCAGCGCCTTCAGGATGTGCCAATGCAACGGTTTCGAGGGTCAATCGCTGAACACGCTCGGTGAGTGCTACCATACCTGCCTCCCTGTCAAATGACGTTTGGGTTTCTGTAACTTGCTACACCTCTATCTTAATGGAGCCTTGCCATCTGTAAAGTTTTGTTAGGTAAACTTACTCATTAACCAAGCTTATTGATGCGGTTTACGCAACGGGTCTACTAGCCCACATCTCATCTGAAACAACCATTTGAAGCAGCTTGAAGGAGAGTGTTAACAGATGCTTTTTAAAAACTGGGGTTTAGCAGGAAGGCAGCGATCGCCCTTCTCATTTCTTGGCTGAAACGGTAGCAGGGAATTAGGGCGCGATCGGGTTTGCCCAACTATGCTTAAGCGGGCGATCGGGCAATCAACGCTGCAACGCTATCTGCCAGCGATTTAGCGATGTCTGCTTGTTTGTCGTTTCAGATTGCCTTTCTAACAGCGCCTTCAGGTCTGTAAAGCCAGTCTCGACTAAATGTGTCAGGCTGGCGATGTTGCTCGACATCTGAATCAACCGTTCCAGACAGGCGATCGACCGTACCAGATAGATTATCGACCGTACCAGATAAGTGATCGGCCTTCCCAGAGAGATGCTCAACCGTTCCAGAGAAATGTGTGACCGTCTCGGTTAGATGTCCTACCTGATCTGTGAGAATGTCAAGCCTGTCAGTGGGTTTGTGGATGTTGGTCATGGCGATCGGGCTGGGTCAACATCGATTTTTTGTATAGCCTAGATTAGCGTGCAGGCCAGCATTTTGCAGGTAAAATGTCAGAAATCATCCTCGATCGCTCTCCCTATGAGATGGCTGTAAGGGTTGCAGAGACGATAGTGGCGCAATCGGGGACAGATGATACCAATCTGGGTCGTCTGGTGTAGCAATTGGATGGGCGATCGCCGCAAAACTTCAAACAATGTGAAAAAACGCTACTTTCCCTTGAAAAAACGCTATCAATACTGCTTACCCTCGCACGCTAAACTGATCTCCTGCGTAGGGTTCACATTCTCTATGTAGAGAGAATGTTTCACCAGATGTTGAATCATCGAGTATCTGTCAATCTGTCTCGGTTTTCGGTCGATCAAGCAGCTTAGGGGGACGGTGTTTACGAGCCGATGAATCAGGGCACGAAAGCCTTGCTAAATCCGTCCTTAGTCAATAGCTCAAGTCAATGGCTCACTTGATCTCCACTGCTTAACCGCTTCAGACATACCCACTTCAAGCACTGACATTGATTTATGGTAAATTCCACTGCTACGACGCCTGCGACCCGCTTGAGTGCCAAATTGCCGCGCTCATTAAAGCGGTTAGCAGACCTTGCTTACAACTATTGGTGGTGTTGGACGGCTGATCAGGTGTCGCTGTTTGAGACGCTGAACCCCGATGAATGGGAGCGCTGCGGGCATAACCCCGTTGTCCTGCTGGAAGCCATCAGCTACGATCGCCTGACGCAACTGGCGATTGATCCCCAATACATCAAACGCTTAAACGTGGTGATCGAGAAGTTCGATCGCTATATGGCAGCGAACAACACCTGGGCTAGCCGCGTTGCACCCCAAATTTCCAAAGAGCACCCCGTTGCCTACTTCTGCGCCGAGTTTGGCTTACACGAGTCACTTCAGGTATATTCTGGCGGTTTGGGCATTCTCGCTGGGGATCACCTCAAGTCTGCCTCTGACCTCGGTGTGCCGCTGGTGGCGATTGGACTGCTCTACCGCCAGGGCTACTTCCACCAGCGGTTGAATCAAGCAAGCTGGCAAGAAGACTATTACATCGACAACGAGTTCGATCGTCTGCCGCTGGAACTCATGCGGAATGAGCATGGTGATGCCATTACCGTGGAGCTACAGGTGCGTAACCGCATGGTCAAGGTGCAAATCTGGCGCGTGCGAGTGGGACGGGTTGATCTGTATCTATTGGATACAAACCGGGACGATAACGACTCGATCGATCGCTGGCTCACCGGGCACCTCTACGGCGGCAACCAGGAAACTCGGATTGCCCAGGAAGTCATCCTGGGGATCGGCGGTGTACGGGCACTCCAGGCATTGGGGATCGAACCGGGCGTGTATCACCTCAACGAAGGACACGCGGCCTTCTGCCTCCTGGAAGTCTCACGGCTGGAGATTCAGCGCACCAGCAAGTCCTTCTACGACATTGAGGCAGACGTTCGCAAACGCTGCGTCTTCACCACACACACCCCCGTGCCTGCCGGACATGACGTGTTCTCAGCCGATCTCATGGATTCCTTCTTTGCCAGCTATTGGCCTCAGTTGGGTTTATCCCGTGAGCAGTTTCTGGCCCTGGGTGCGCGTCGTCTGGGCGATCCTTGGGAACCGTTTGGCATGACCCCGCTGGCATTGCGTCTGTGCCGTGCTGCCAACGGGGTGAGCGAACTGCACGGACATGTTTCGCGTCAGATGTGGATGGTGCTGTATCCAGAGCGATCGGAAGATAAGGTACCGATCGGCTACATTACCAACGGCGTGCATGCCTCGACCTGGACAGCGGCGCTCATTGGCGATTTGTACAACCAGTATCTGGGTGAAGATTGGGAAACCAAAGCGGTTGATCCCGACGTGTGGGCCAAGGTTGATCAAATCCCCGATGCGGCACTCTGGGAGCGCCACCAAACGCTTAAAGAACGACTGGTCGCACACACCCGCTCGAAGCTGAAAAAAGCGCGTGAAGGTCGTGGCGAACATTGGGATACGATTCAAGCGGCCGATCGGGTGCTTGATCCCACCATTCTTACAATCGGCTTTGCCCGTCGCTTTAGCCCTTACAAACGAGGCGACCTCTTGCTGCGGGATGCCGATCGCGCGCTGGAAATTTTCTCCAGCACCGATCGTCCCGTGCAGATCATTTTCTCTGGCAAAGCACACCCAGCCGATGAAGAAGGTAAGCGCATCATTCAACGCTTGATGGAATGGTGCAAGCAACCGGGCATCTGGAACCGCGTCGCCTTCATTGAAGACTACGACATGCACACCGCACGGAAACTGGTGCAGGGTGTCGATGTGTGGCTTAACAATCCTCGTCGTCCGTTAGAGGCCTCTGGTACCAGCGGTCAAAAAGTCTGCTTTAACGGTGGGCTGAACTGTAGCGTCCTGGATGGTTGGTGGTGCGAAGGCTATCAAGCAGACGCTAATGGTAAGGGTCTGAATGGTTGGGCGATCGGCAAAGATGCCCACACCAGCGACCAGAAGCTTCAGGACGAAATTGACTCGCAGGCGCTTTATGCCCTCCTGCAAGACGAAATCGTACCGCTCTACTACGACCAGGATGAACACGGCGTACCGCACGGTTGGGTCAAAATGATGAAGGCATCGATCAAAACTAACTCTCCTGCCTTCAACACCCATCGGATGATTGCCGATTACGTCACTCAGGTCTATGCGCCCGGTGCAGTGACCGAAGTAGGTCGCAGTTTGGCAAGCGTACCCTCTTAAAAGTTGTTGGTTGTTGGTTGTAAAGCCCATTGGGCATACCAGAAAAGTTGTTAGAGTCTTCTAAAAACCAACAACTAAAAACTAAAAACTGTGACGCATATTTGGGAACTTGATTTTTACCGTCGTCCCCTACAGAATGAGGCTGGCACTCCACTTTGGGAGTTGTTGGTCTGTGATGCTGTAGGGGATTTTCGGTATGCAGCGACGTGTCCGCAAGCCGAAGCGAGTGCTGTATGGCTGCTTGCCCAGTTGCAACCGTTGTTGGAGGCAACCCAGGTACGGCCTGATCGCATCCATGTGTTTCGACCGCAAACCCTCAATTTGTTAGAACCTGTTGCCAAGCAATTGGGCATCCCCATCGAAGCCACTCGACGCACACCAACCCTCAAACGCTGGCTAGAAGCAAAAGCGCGCGAATATTCCATAGAGGCGAACTATACTGGGCAACCGTATCAGCCACTCACGCTAGATAAACTGCCACCTGTCCCTTTATCAGACACACTATGGGGCGATCGCTGGCGGTTTGCGACCTTACCCGCCAGCGATTTGATCGATGGGTTTCGCGATCGCATGATTCCCATACTGTATATGCCCGATTCATTATTACCCCTCAAACTAGGATTAGCCTCTAAGACTCCCATTCCTGGAGTTGTGATTGATGGTGGGCGACAAGCCATGCGACTAGCACTTTGGTTGCAGCAGACGCATCCCGTCTCGCTCAGCTATATTCCCGGCGCACCCGATGGGTTGGTTTTAGAAGCGGGTTTGGTCGATCGCTGGATTCTCACAACCTTTGAGGATACCGAAGTGGCAACGGCTGGGCAAACCTTTGAACAACGCAAACAACTTAGTCAAGGACTCCATTTCTTGCTGGTACAACCCGACGACTCTGGCATGACCTACAGCGGCTTCTGGTTACTGAAACCAGATTGACCAGCCTGAGCAAGGAGCTACTTAACACGATCGTAGACTCGCCCATCAGCATTTTCTGTTCTCAAATGCTCATAATGAGATCCTTGCTAGAGCGAGAATGGTTAAGTCGGTATCCGTATGAGCGCCACGTTGCAGAAGTTGGAAACATGATCCAGGAAGCTATCAACGAGGAAACAAAATCTACAGCTGCAACCGTGATTCGGCGCGTTGCAATTGTAGGCGGCACGCACGGCAATGAACTGACTGGGGTTTACCTTATCAAAAAGTTTGAGCAGTTTCCAACTCTTCTGCATCGATCGAGCTTTGAGGCAATACCCCTCTTAGCCAATCCTGCGGCTGTGGCGATGAATCAGCGCTATGTCGATCGCGATTTAAACCGTTGTTTTGCCCGTGAGGATTTGTCTAATCCTGCCCTGGCAACGTATGAAGACAAACGTGCCAAGGAAATTGCAGCACAGTTAGGGCCAAGAGAGCAGCCCAAGGTTAATGTCATTATTGATCTTCACAGCACCACGTCGAATATGGGTCTGTCGCTTTTACCGTCCAGCAAAGCACCGTTCAATTTGCGCTTAGCTGCCTATTTGAGTAGGCTGCATCCTGAAGTGCGTGTGTGTTGTGGAGAGCAGTGCGATCAGGATGCGCCTCTGCTGCGATCGCTCACACCATTGGGTTGCACGCTTGAAGTGGGTGCGATCGCGCAGGGAGCTTTGGATGCACACTACTTTCAACAAACCGAACAGTTAATTCGTGCCATTCTGGACTATATTGACGCGAACAATAAGGGACAGCCACCGTCTGCGCCCCGCACTTTGACGACCTATCAGGCGATCGCGTCTGTAGATTATCCTCGTAATGCAGCGGGTGAACTGGATGCCATGATCCATCCACAGCTTCAGCATCGGGACTATGAACCGCTCTTTCCTGGGGCACCACTGTTTCTCACATTTACAGGCGAGACGCTACCTTACCCAGGAGAAACCACCGTTTTTCCTGTTTTCATTAACGAAGCGGCTTATTACGAAAAAGGGATTGCAATGGTATTGACTGAAAAACAGGAAATTACAATTCCTGATGGAGCTTAGTCACTCAGCTTTTGTAGGATGTGTTAGCGCGCAGCGTAACGCATTGGCTTCAAGGCTTAGCATGCGTTACGGTTAATGCCTAACACATCCTACAAAAGTCGGTCTTATTTAATTCTTATTCCTTGGGGGCAAAGCACACGGCCGCTCAGGGCTTGAGCAACCCAATGCTTTCCCTTATAACCCCGTTATTCTTCAATCACATCAGCGTCTTCAATGAGATCAACGGTTGCGATCGCATCCACATCAAGCAGAGGCACCTCATCGCTGGCACCAGCGTCTTCACCCGTAGAAGAGGGAACGAGTGCAACCGCCGCGATCGCGTCATCGTCATCCAGACGCTGCACGCGCACCCCAGTAGCAGAGCGCGATTGAGACGAAATGGCATCTACCGACTGGCGAATAATAATCCCCCGGTTTGTCACCATCATCAGTTCAGCACCTTCGTTGACAATGTGGAGAGCAGCAAGACGATCGCCCTTCTTGCGGAACTTTGTGGCAACCAACCCCATGCCCGCACGATTTTGTAAGCGGAACTGAGAAACTGGCACCCGCTTGCCATAGCCACCCATCGTCACGACCAAAATCCACGGGCCAAGCTGACTGCTGACCGCTGACGGCTGATCGCTCTCCCCGTTTTCCCCGTCTGCCAATTCGCCATTGAGTTCTTCGGCTTCTGGCTCTACCTCCGACTCCAGCACCTGCGCCAGATCAGCCACGATTTGACTCGGTAGAATGTCCATCCCAATCAGACGATCGCCCTCGCGGAGAGACATCGATCGCACCCCTCGCGTTGCGCGACCCAGAGGACGAAGTTGCTCATGACTGGCGCGGAAATGAATCGATCGTCCCAAGCTGGAACCAATGATGATGCTGTCATCCACACGTGCACGGCGTACCCAACGGAGTTCATCCCCCTCTTCCAGGGAAATCGCAATCAAGCCATTAGCGCGAATGTTGCTAAACGCCGTCAGCGCTGTCTTTTTGATGTAGCCATTACGGGTTAGCATCACCAAGTATTCATCCTCGCTGAATTCCGTCACTGGAATGAATGCGGTGATTTTCTCCTCACGGGGAATCGGCAGCATTTGCACGATCGGCGTACCTCGTGACGTGCGCGAACCCACCGGAATCTGGTACGCCTTAAGGGCATAAACCACGCCGCGATCGCTGAAAAACAGCACGCTGTCATGATCGCAACAGGTCAGAAAATGCTCAACCCCATCGTCCTCTTTCATTCGAGCACCCGCTTTGCCCCGCGTCGCCCGACTTTGAGACTCAAAGGTGTTCACGGGCATCCGTTTCAAGTAGCCCTGTTCTGTTAACAGAATAACGGCTTTCTCGTTCGCAATCAGATCGATGTCGCCCAGTTCGTCTTCCGATTGCTCGATGATCGTGCGGCGCGGGGTAGCGTGCTTAGCGCGGATCTCCGTGATTTCGGTCACGATAATTTCCAGGATGCGTTCACGCCGTTCTAGAATGTCGCGCAGATCAGCAATCTGGATCTGCAGGTCTTCATGCTCCTGCTGAATCTTTTCAGCTTCTAGAGCCGTCAAGCGGCGAAGCTGCATTTGCAGAATCGCGTCTGCCTGCTGTTCGGATAGTCCGTAGGTGTCGATGAGTTCTTGCTTCGCTGTTGGAGCATCCGCCGCATGACGAATCAGGTTAATAATGGCGTCCAGGTTGCCCAACGCAATCAGCAAGCCCTGCAAGAGATGATCGCGCTCTTCGGCTTTGCGCAGGTAGTAGCGGGTGCGACGCGTAATGGCTTCAATGCGGAAATCTAGAAATACTTCCAGGAAGTGCTTCAGCGTTAACAGCTGCGGTTCACGGTTGACCAGCGCCAGCATGTTGGCACCAAAGTTTGCCTGGAGCGGCGTTTGCTTGTAAAGGTTGTTCAGCACCACACGGGGATAGGCATCGCGCTTGAGTTCGATGACGATGCGCATCCCATCCCGATCGCTCTCGTCTCGAATATCCGAAATGCCCTCCAACCGCTGCTCGTTCACCATTTCGGCGATTTTTTCAATGAGCGCTGCTTTATTGGTCTGGTAGGGCAGTTCGGTAATGATGATGGCTTCTCGATCGGGCCGACCACGATGCTCGATCGTTTCAATTTGCGCCACGCCTCGCATGATGATGGAACCACGCCCCGTCGTATACGCCTCTCGAATGCCAGTCCTACCGAGGATTTGAGCACCCGTTGGAAAATCGGGACCAGGAACATGCTGCATCAATTCCTGATCTGTCAAAGCCGGATTCCGAATGAGTGCGGTTAAACCATCAATCAATTCGCCCAGGTTGTGCGGCGGAATATTCGTCGCCATTCCCACCGCAATACCCGACGACCCATTCAGCAACAGTTGAGGAATGCGGGCAGGCATGACGAGCGGCTCTTGCTGCGACCCGTCGTAGTTGGCACCAAAGTCAACAGTTTCCGCCTCAATATCTTGCAGTAACGCATCCGTGGTGAGCGACTGGAGGCGACATTCGGTGTATCGCATCGCGGCGGGTGGATCGTTGTCTACCGAGCCGAAGTTCCCGTGACCGTTGATGAGGGGCGATCGCATGGAAAAATCTTGCGCCATCCGCACCAACGCATCGTAAACTGCTGTATCGCCGTGAGGATGGTATTTACCGATGACATCCCCCACGACACGCGCGCATTTGCGGAAGGGGCGATCGGGCGATAAGCCCAGTTCGTGCATGGCATACAAAATGCGACGATGCACGGGTTTCAGGCCATCCCTGGCATCGGGAAGCGCTCGCCCCACAATTACGCTCATCGCGTATTCCAGGTAAGATCGAGACATCTCGTTCCGTAAATCGGTGGGAACAATCCGATCCTGGGGGGTATCCTGGGAAAAGGTCATAGTGCGAAAAGCTCCAAAATGCAAGCCAGTAGTCGCTGCCAGAAAAGCGGCTGGCGCTTCCCAACATTCGACGATCGCAGCGTAAAAATGCGATCACTTGTACCGTTCCATTCTATCACTGATCAACCATTTCAGCCGACCCGCGATGCCGAGTAGCTTTCGCTAAAACGCTTGCTGAGAGAGCCTTTCAAACTGCAAGCTTCCCTTCAAGCGGTGAACTCAGGCTGAGACCTGGCTTGAACGTTAAAAAGCGTGCGATCGCCTTGATCTCATCATCTGCTTGTCAGGACGTTGCATGTCACGTCCTGACAAGTTGCATCCGTTAAACTTTGGGGGCAAGCCTTTGTTGGGGCACTTGCAGGAGTGATATACCTACCATAAGTAGCCAGACTTCCCACAACACAAACCCGATCGCGGTGGTTTTCAGTACAGGGATGCCAGCCATGACGGTTGCCAGCAGTTCACTTTGACCCACTAGCAAAAGCGGTACCGTCATCAAGCCAAACCCGATCAGCCACCCAGGAAACAGTCGTGAGGGACGCATGGCTAATCCAATGCCCACCGTTCAACAGGCAAGCAACGTCTGCCCCAGATGTTCACCCAATGCTACGCCACCATACTGATGCACGGCTTGATACACAACGAGACTATCAAACGATTCACAAAAGGTTTGATGGCAAGCAGGACAGCGATAACGTTGATGACCATTGGGCATCGTGCCATGTTTATGGGCTTTAACATGACCACACAGAGGGTATTCCTCCAGTTACTGATCACCTCTACTCTATTAATCCCACATCAGATTGAAGCACTACCAGTCTTGCCTCCTCCAGTGGCTTGATTCTTGCTGCCTGTGTGGGCAAGCATACTGATGCATTCATCGAG
>NZ_JCACKR010000011.1:3490-8432 GCF_059505485.1 Stenomitos rutilans | reverse complement strand
TCGGCTGTTGTCTGACTTCAGACATTGCCACTTCTGTCAATGCGTAAGTTCTAGGTTTAATGGACAACTGTACGTTCGCACATTAAATGTCGCAGTTTGTGAATCATCTTCGCTCGGCACAAATAGCGAAAACACCAATTCACTAGGACTTTAGAGGATTTTCACCAGAAAAGCGACATTTTAGCAAATTCGCAAGTTAAGAGTCGCAAAGTTCGGCTTCGCAAATTGAATGTCGTTTCTCTGAAACATTCGCTTCGCAAATTGAATGTCGCATCTTCTAGCCGTATCAGGAGGATGGTGATACATTTTTACTATTCACGCTAGGAACACGGCAATCTACTATGGATGAAAGCCAAGCTGCCTGTTTAGGTGCCGACCCAGAAGCCCTAGATGAGGTGGTATTAAGCGATTGCGCCTTCGATACTGACCCATCTAAAATTTTGATCGAATCGTTAGACCCTCATAAGCTGCGCTTTCGACTCATTGAATGGCTGGCTGAGTCTCCCAGTCGAAAAGTGAAGGCTGAACGGAAGCGGGCGATCGCTAAGACGCTTGCTATTTCGACACGTCAAGTTGAGCGGATGCTCAATCAGTACCAAGAGGATCGGCTGCGTGAGACCGTAGGGGTAGAGCGTGCTGACAAAGGAAAGCATCGGATTGATGATTATTGGCAAGACTATGTCCGAGCGGTTTACGAGAAAAGCCTGAAGGAGAAGCATCCTCTCAAGCCTGCCGATGTAGTGCGCGAGGTGAAACGGCATGCAGTGATTGACTTGCGGCATGAAGACGGTGATTATCCACACCCAGCAACGATTTACCGGATTTTGAAACCGCTGATTGAGCGGCAGCTGCGGCGAAAGAAAATCCGCAACCCTGGGTCAGGCTCCTGGCTGGCTGTTGAAACACGGGATGGAAAATTGCTTAAAGCTGAATTTAGCAATCAGATTATCCAGTGTGATCACACCGAGTTGGATATCCGGATTGTCGATGAAGAAGGCAAGCTCCTGCCGTGGAGACCCTGGCTTACTACGGTTGTTGAGACCTTCTCAAGCTGTGTGCTTGGCTATCATCTGTGGCATAGACAACCGGGCGCTCACGAAGTTGCCCTTACCCTCAGACATGCTGCCTTACCGAAGCAGTATCCAGCAGAGTATGAGCTTAAGAAACCCTGGAATGTTTGTGGCGTTCCCCTACAGTACTTCTTTACTGATGGTGGCAAGGATTTAAGTTCGTCGAAGCTCATCAAAGCGATCGGTAAAAAGTTGGGGTTTCAGTGTGAACTGCGCGATCGACCGATTCAAGGTGGTATTCAAGAGCGAGTCTTCAAAACGATCAATACTGAGGTTCTGGCTCCTCTTCAGGGATACATATCCAAAGGCAAAAACAGCAAAGAGAACGAAGAAGGCGCAAGACGAGCAGAGAAGGAAGCGTGTCTCACTTTTGAGGATATTGACAAGTTTCTAGCGGGTTACTTCTGTAACGACTACAATCATGCTCCTTATCCTAAAGATCCGCGTGACACTCGCTATGAGCGCTGGTTTAGGGGTATGGGCAGCAAACTACCTGAACCAATGGATGAGCGTGAGTTAGATCTTTGCTTGATGAAAGAGGCGCAACGGGTTGTGCAGGCGCATGGGTCTGTTTACTTTGAAACCCTGATCTACCGCTGTGAAGAATTACGATCGCTGCAAGGTGAATATGTCACGTTGAGCTACGACCCCGACCACATTTTGACGTTGTACGTTTACAGCCAAGTTATCGATGGTCAAGTTGGTGAATTCATTGGCTATGCTCACGCGATCAACATGGACACACAAGATTTAAGCCTGGATGAGCTGAAGCAACTGAACCAAGCACGGAGCAAGGCTCGACGTGAACATTCAAACCATGATGCGCTTCTGGCTCTGGGCAAGCGGCAACAGCTTGCAGGAGACCGGAAGCAGAGCAAGAAGGAGCGGCAGCAATCAGAACAGCGAAACGCGCGAGGCAAAAGTAAGCAGAACTCGAACGTGGTAGCAATGCGGCAGGCGCGAGCGGGCAAAGCTGCAGGCAGTGCTGAGCCAATGGAATGCTTGCCAGAAAGGATTGATCCCGAACAAATAAAGCCTTCACTTCCTGTCACTCCCCCCGTACCATCTTCGCAGATCCTTGAACCCGCTGCGGCCGCTGCTCCAATAGAAGAGCGGCACAAGCTTGTTATTCCCAAAAATCAGACCTTGAAGAGGATTTGGTAAGGCATGGCACAATCAGAACTGGCAGTTCAGGTTCCGGTAGAGGTTTTGGCTCCTCATCTAGACATAACTGATGTAATTGCCAAAACAGCGGCGATCGAGGAGCTATTTAAGACTGCCTTTATCCCAACCGATCGCGCCTCGCAATACTTTCGATGGTTGGACGAATTGCGCTTGCTGAAGCAGTGTGGTCGAGTGATTGGACCCAGGGATGTGGGCAAGAGTCGATCGTCGGTGCAATACAGAGAAGAGGATCGAAAACGGGTTGCCTGTGTCAAAGCGTGGTCAAACTCAAGTTCTAAGCGGTTATTTTCCCAAATCCTCAAAAACATCAACCATGCAGCTCCGAGAGGCAGACGACACGATTTACGCGATCGCTTGGCTGGCTGCTTGGAACCTTTTGGCTTTGAACTTCTGCTCGTTGACAATGCTGGTAATCTGCAACGGGAGGCGTTGGTTGATCTGAAGCAGCTATATGAAGAGTCGGGAGTACCCATCATTCTCATTGGTGGGCAGGATCTTGATAGCAGTTTGCAAAACTTCGATCTGCTGACCTGCTTTCCGACGCTGTTTGAGTTCGACAGACTGGACTACGAAGACTTCCAGAAAACCCTCCGGACGATCGAAATGGATCTTTTGGCGCTGCCTCTAGCGTCCAACTTAGCAGAAGGAACCCTGTTTGAGATTCTGTCAATCAGTACCCAAACCAGAATCGGTACTTTGATCAAGATTTTGACAAAGACGGTTTTGCACTCGCTGAAGAAAGGGCATGGAAAGGTTGATGAGGCAATTCTGTGCAATATTGCCAATCGCTATGGTAAGCCGTATGTCTCCCCAGAGACGAGAAAGAAGCCGAAGCAGGGTGAAGGTTAAGCATCGATACTTTTGTAGGGAGAGTCTGCCTTGAGTCAGTCCGATGAGGATTTGCCCCGCTTAGGGTCTGTGGAACCGTTAGAGCATGAGAGTATTAGCCATTACCTCGGACGTTTGAGACGCTTGAAGGCGAATAGTTTGCCCTCTGCTTCTTCTCTGGGGCAAGCGGCCGGTATTGGTGCCGTGGCTGCCCGCTGGGAGAAACTCTACTTCAATCCGTTTCCGAAAGAGACGGAGTTAGGGGCGATCGCTCGCTTAATTGGGCTTGACACCAGACGGCTGCAAGAAATGCTGCCGAGTCGAGGCATGACGTTGCAACCTCGCCCGATGCGGCTCTGTGGTGCTTGTTATGCTGAAGTGCCCTATCATCGGATGGCATGGCAACACAAGGATATTGCTGCGGTTTGTCCCCATCATCCGTTGCGTCTGCTGGAGCGATGCCCCAGTTGTAAGAAGCCCTTTCAGATTCCAGCGTTGTGGACGGATGGGAAATGTCATCACTGTGGGATGCGTTTCACGTCAATGGTGAAGTATCAAGAGAGAATTAAGAGAACTGGCTGAGAGGGGGCGATCGCCCCCTACTTCTCTTATTTTGCAAATGCTTTCAGTGTAAGCGTCCCTTACTGATTCCAGCACTGTGGGTTGAGGGAACGGCTTTTGATGAAAATCGTGGGTACATTACTGCTTGCGTAGTTGCTCCAGCACTTCTTTAGTAAAAATGGCAGCGGGTTGTTTGCCAGCGCGGAGGCCATCGAGCCAGCTTTGGCGTTGGGCTTTTTGAGCAGCGGCGTGTTCTGGTTTGTTCTGATCAAGCCACCGCACGAAGGCTTGAAAATCCTCAATTGCGCCTTGCCTATCGCCTGTGAGTGCTCTAGCTAGGCCTCGCGCATCACGGTACTTGCTGTCGCGAGTGACGGCTTCGTCGCATGCAAAGAGAACAAGGGCAGCTTCGCCATCAATACTGCCAAGCCAGCAGATATTGTTCCAGGTTTCAGCAGAAATTTTGTCTCTGAGGTCAGGGTGGAGAGCAATCTCCTCTTGGAGTTTGTTCTGGTTATTCAGCGCCTTCCCCAGCCCGTTGTAAGCATCGGTATATTTGGGGTCAAGTTCAATGGCTTTGCGGTAAGCGGCAACGGCTTCATCGAGTTTGTTCTGGGCACGCAGCGTATTCCCCAGATTGGTGTAGGCGTAAGCGTGGGCACTGGTAGGTGTGCCAAATTGATTTGGTAAGCTTAGTACTTTGCGGTAAGCTGCAACGGCCTCATCGAGCTTGTTCTGGTTACGCAACGCATCCCCTAGATTGATGTAGAAACCGACATATCTGGGGTCAAGTTCAATGGCTTTGCGGTAAACTGCAACGGCTTCATCGAGTTTGTTCTGGGCACTCAGCGCATACCCCAGATTGGTGTAAGCATCGGTATTTTTGGGGTCAAGTTCAATGGCTTTGCGGTAAGCGGCAACGGCTTCATCGAGTTTGTTCTGGGCACTCAGCGCATACCCCAGATTGGTGTAGACATAAGTATTTTTGGGGTCAAGTTCAATAGCTTTGCGGTAAGCGGCAACGGCCTCATCGAGTTTGTTCTGGGCACTCAGCGCGTACCCCAGCCCGTTGTAGGCATATACATATTTTGGGTCAAGTTCAATGGCTTTGCGGTAAACTGCAACGGCTTCATCGAGTTTGTTCTGGGCACTCAGCGCATACCCTAGCCCGCTGTAAGCATCGGTATTTTTGGGGTCAAGCTCAATGGCTTTGCGGTAAGCGGCAACGGCTTCATCGAGTTTCTTCTGGGCACTCAGCGCATACCCTAGCCCGCTGTAAGCATCGGTATTTTTGGGGT
>NZ_JCACKR010000011.1:0-3390 GCF_059505485.1 Stenomitos rutilans | reverse complement strand
CAAGCTCAATGGCTTTGCGGTAAGCGGCAACGGCCTCATCGAGTTTCCCGATCGCATACAAAACATTACCTAAATTATTGAAAATAGCTTTTTTAGTTACCTGGCTTTGAAAAGACTGAAATACGATTTGTTGATAGTTAACAGTGTTATTACCTGATATTAATCTCTCAGGTTTACTTAATGATGTAACGATCTGGTTCCTCTGAACATCTGCTGTACTGCTTGAGCCAGGACTGTCCTCTTGATTATCAGGGATAAATTTAATCGCGTTCTGGTAAGCCGATACTGCTTCCTTTAACTTATTTTGAGTACGCAAAACATTGCCTAGATTTCCCCAAGCATAATAGTCTTGAGGATCGATTTCAACAGCATGTCTAAAGTCTTTTTCCGCAGCTGAGTAATCCTTCTTTGATTCAGAAAAAATTGAGCCCCGACTGACTAAAGCAAAACTATTCTGAGAATTTTTATTGATTACACCACTGAGGAATTCTAAAAATTTATCGTCAAAATTAGTTTGATAGAATCCACTCAAAACTTCTCCTAGATCCTTTACTGTTTTCTGAGTTCTAGTATTGGTTGTCCGAAAATTTGCCTCTGCTGTTTTAGACTGCTGACTTATTTGTTCCGCTTTTCTTTGGGCATCCTTGTACTGCCGTTGGGCAATGGTTGCTAATGTCTGAGCTGCTTCTGCCCGTTGGGTGGCTACACCTCTCTGCTGGTTCACCTGTGCGAGTTGCACTTGTGCCAGTTGAACCTGTTGTTTCGCTTGCTGGTACTGCTGGCGGGCTGCCTTTTCTTTGCCCTGAGCCTGTCGATACTTGAGATTTGCCGCCTGCGATCTAGTTTCTGCTGCTTGATACTTGGACTCTGCCTTAGTTGCCTGTTTCTGCGTTGCCTCCAAGCTATTTTTCGCTTTGGTAACCTCGTTTTGCGCTGCATCCCGTGCTCTTCCAGCAACAAAGGCGCTGGGTACCGCAATCCCCGCTACTACTAGTGCCGCTACCGCCCCCACTAAACTGAACAGATTCCGGCGATTTGCCTTTTTGTTGCCTCCTGCAAGATCCGATTAGCTTCTTCCTGGGCTGCCAAACGGGTTTGCATGTCCCGGTTCTGCAGTTCCTGACTCGCATCTAGAAAGCGGCGATCGTCATCCCCCAGATTTTTGCTCTCAGCCCAGGTACGGGCATCCTGCAACGCCTGTCCCCGCAGTAAAAATGACTCTTTTTGCCCGTCGTCTGCTTCCTGCCAGGATTTGAATGCCTCTGCATAAAAGGCCGGACGCAACAGGGTTAAGGCGTTGTCTACCCAAGTCTGATTGAAGACAGCGGCGTAGATCGGGTTGTAAACAATCAGTCGCCCTTGCCGTTGCACCACCAGTCCCGTCAGTCGTAGTCGCCGCTGCTCCTCACTTTCATCCGCAGCAATGCCTCCTGGCTGCAAAATCTGCTGGTAGAGCGCCAACAACCGCCCGCGCCCCTGTTCATCGCTTTTCAGCAGGCGATCGCGAATGGTCCTCAAGTGGGGCGGCACATCCTGCGTCTCCCAGTTGTCGATGATTCTGGCGTATACAACCTGTTCCACCAACACATCAGGAGAAAGGTTTGGAGCCGTGATTGCCTCACTCACCACTAAATTCAGCAGCTTCTGGGTTAAAAACGGCTGTCCCCCCGTCCACTGCAACACCGCCTGCAAGACCGCTTGGGGTTCCCTCACCTTCCCCACCAACCCATGAACCAGCGGCGCGGCTTCCGACGCTTGAAATCCGCTCAACTCCACAGCACGCCCAACATTAAATGAAGAGTTACCCTGGTTGCGGATTAGATCCGATGGCGTTGCCACCCCTAAAAAGGCAAAGGTGAGACGCTGGTACTCTGGCTTTTCGGCACGGCGTTCGTAGAGCGATCGAACCAGCACGAAGAACCCATCGGTATCGAACTTGAGGCTGAGCAGGTTATCGACCTCTTCTACAAATAGGATGATGGGTTGCGCTGTGTGTGGCAGCAAAATCTGGTCAATGAACTCATAAAAGCGCTCCACGGCTGAGATTGATTGGGCATCCAGCGCTCTCCACCAGGTGGGGAAGTCGATCCACTCCTCCAGATGCAGGTCGCCAATCAGTCGCTTGATCGTACCTGCGTACCATTGATCCTCGCGCAAGGTTGTTCCCCGCGTTTGTGGGTCAATCACCGCACAGGCAGCCCCGTCCTGCTGCAATCTCTGCATTGCCCGCACCCGCAGACTCGACTTGCCCATCTGCCGCGAGTTAAAGACAAAGCAATACTCCCCTGCCTTCAGCCGCTCATACAGTTCCCGATCAGCCTGACGTTCCACGTAGGCTGAATTATTCAGGGGCACGCTGCCCCCCACCTGATAGTTGAACGGTTGACCAGATTGGTTGGGTCGCAATTCGGATTGGTCGCTCATTCGTTACGCTCCTAAGCGATCACGAAAGTATTGTCGATACAGCCGACATCGGGGCTGGACATCGTTTCCGACCTGCACGACCAACCCCATACTATCCAGCTTAAATGCCTCCTCAGACCGCAAACTAACCGGAGTCTCTGAGTCCACAACGGTTTTCATTGCCGTACCCAGAGCAGGATAGCGCTCCAGTGCCCCCAGATGCCCCACCAGATGGTCTCGATACAGTCCTTCCTCCGTCGGGGCGGTTTCAAAAAACTCTGCCAGGGACAAATCCCTCACCGCAATGCGATACAACGCCGATCGCACCAGGTAAGGATGCCCTCCAATCAACTCCATCACCTGCCCCAACTCCGGCTCAGTCCAACCCAGCCCATGCAGTGTCACCAGGTTCTGCACCTGCGCCACAGTCAACTCGCCCAATTCGATGGGCAAACCTACATTAAACGGCGATTGGTTAATATCTTTTTGCAAGTAGGGTTCCTGAGAGTAGACAATCACCAGACGCAAGTTGCCCCAGAGCGCATTACTGCGCGATCGCTCATGCCAGCCCCGCAGCAGCCCGCAGAAATCGGTTTCGATATCAGGATAATTAAACACCCGATCGAAGTTGTCGATCGCAATGACTAACGGTGGTTCGGTGCTTTTAAGCAAATACTTCTCGAAATAGTCTGTACTGTTGTCATTGGCACCAAAAATATCATCCCAGTACTCTTCGAGTTTGACCCTCACATCCAGCGGTCTGCCCACAGATGCACAGAACCACTGCATAAATTTGTCCATGTCCGTAAACAGCTTCTGGTTAGCGGCTTCCAGATTCAACGTCACGGTGCGGTAGCCCAACTCAGATCCATGCGCCAACACACGCACCATCAACGACGATTTGCCCATCTTATGGGGTGACTTAATCCGAAGACACTGTTGGCGAATTCAGAAGAGTCAAACTGCTAGAGGCTGAAGCTCACGCTT
>NZ_JCACKR010000010.1:0-8608 GCF_059505485.1 Stenomitos rutilans | reverse complement strand
GGCTCATGGTTAGGCGGTTGGCGTAATTTGTTACACCCCTACCCCTTCTCAAACAACCTCTTAGCCAAAATGTCGAAGGTATTCTTTTGTACGGGTGGGTCATTGTCCGTCAGTGTCTTAACAGCCCCATTACTTTCAGTTCATAACGCAATCTTGCAGCTTCTGGTGATCGCTGTTGTTCATACAGAGCGATCGCCTGCTGGAACGATTCCAGACTTTCTGTAATGCTCCCTGCTTTTAGGAGCGCAACACCTAAATTTTGGTGAGCTTCAGCATAAGTCGGCTGGAGTTGGAGCGCTCGATTGTAGTGCACAATGGCATCCTTTAAGTTACCCATTGCTTTAAACGTTAGCCCTAAATTGTAGTAGCCCACAGCAAAGGTTGGGTCGATGGCGATCGTCATTTGATAAAGCGTTTTGGCTCTAACCAGTTCGCCCTGATCTTTAAGCAAATTGCCCCAGTTATTGTATGCACCCAGTTTGAGACGTTGTGGTAAGGGTTGCTCGATCGCGGCCTGATAGTGCTCTGCTGCCTGGGTCACCGCATTGAGCTGGGTGCAAAGACCTCCCAGGTGGTAGTGCAGTTCGTACAGGACAGGTACCTCGGTTGCTGTTTGCAGCCCTTGTCGAAGGAGTGCCAGTCCGCGCGTAGAATCACCCAAATCAGCGTACAGAGCGCCAAGCTTGCTGCAAGTGTAAGCGTCCTCAGGATGGGTTGTCAGGTAGCGTTCCATAATGGTACGGGCACGATCGACTTTTTGCCGCTGGTTGATCGTCGCCGCCCGATACCCCGTGTGCTGAATGGCGATATCCGATAAGCCGATAAGCTGCCAGTGGGGTTCTGCTTGTAGAAGTGTCGCAATGCTATCGTCAATCAGTTCGTGATAGGGGCGAGTAAAGGCAATCGCGGGATGTCTGCGAAACAGGCGTGAAAGCTGTGCATAGGGATGGGTGGTGCCTAATTCTTCGCGTAGCAGCGTTACGGCGATCGCATCCTCTTGCTGCATTACCTGGCGCAATTGGGGCACAATCTCTGTTACCAGCACTTCATCGGCATCGAGTACCAAAATCCAGTCGCCGTGGGCATACTTGAGCGATTCATTGCGTGCAGCCGCAAAATCGTCACACCAGCTAAAGGAGTAGACCTGTGTTTTGTGTGCTTGAGCAATCTCAACCGTGTGATCGCGAGATCCCGTATCAACAATGATTATCTCGTCCACAATGCCTGCTACACTCGCTAAACAGCGATGCAAGTTGGCTTCTTCGTCTCGTACAATCATGCAAAGACTTAACATCATTGCTGGAGATCTCCTGTCTACGCGCTGCAATACTTCTTATGACGATCGTAGAAGGATCTGTCCACACTTTAAGGGCTGTCTCCTTAAAAGTTGGTTTTTGCCGTTGACAAGCTCATGGAACACCTCGCGATCACGTAGCCACGGTTAAAAATCATTGAGGGCCATGCCATAAATCCGTTTGCCTGACGTTGAGCAATTGCCACAATGTAGACCTGATCTCGGCGTTCTCTGCGCCTCTGTGGTAAATTGCACGTTGTACCTACGCCACTTTTTGCTTCAGCGTCCCATCTTCAAGATTGACGACTCTATCAGCAAAATCGATGATGCGCGAATCGTGAGTGACCATCAGCACGGTGCGGTTATGCTCCTTTGCCAAGCGATGAAGCAGTTCAATCACGGCATAGCCATTTTGAGAATCCAACGCGGCGGTTGGCTCATCCGCCATGATGAGTTTGGGATCGCCTCCCAGTGCCCGCGCGATCGCCACCCGTTGCTTTTGTCCACCAGACAAATCGCGTGGCAGTTGGTTTGCCTTTTCTGCCAGCCCAACCTGCTCTAATAAAATGCGCGCCTCTTTTGCCGCCGTCTGTTTCCGCACGCCTTTCACCGTAAGTGCTACTTGCACATTCTCTAATGCCGTTAGTGCCGGAAATAAGTTAAACCCTTGAAAGATAAAGCCGATATGCGCTAGCCGAAACCGCGCTAGCTGCGATCGCGACATTCCTGTAATCTCCTGACCGAGCAGATGCACCTCCCCTTCCGTAGGGGTTAGAATGCCTGCCAAAATCGAAAGCAATGTCGTCTTACCTGAACCAGAAGGCCCCATCAAAAGTTGGATCTCACCGCTCTGTAATTCCAGATCAATCTTCTTCAAGGCTTGGTAGCAATCTGCCCCTGACTGAAAGCTCATGCTGACACCCCTTGCCGCGATCGCCGGAGCTATTTTTGTCAGGCTAGGTTTAGTCAGCAGCGCAGCAGAAATGGCAGCGCTTGGGGCTGAGTAGGTCGCTACAGGTAACTGGTATGCAGTCATTAGGTCATGAACGTTATGTACGTAATCTTAGACGCGGGCGCAGACAAAAAAGTTCAACGTAGCGATGTGGCTCAATGCCGGGGAACGATCCAAGGCTGTTGCGAGGGCTGAAACCGACATTCTTCTACAATGCAGAACGTCCAAGCGCTTTTCTTTCATAAATGAAACGTTGCTCAGCCGCTTTCTCAGATATCCTCTTAATCAAATTTTATAAGTAAAGAATGAGAAGGCTATGAGCAACTGATGAAGGACTCATAAGCGAATGACAAAGAATGTTGCCTTCGTCCAATGTCTTGGGCTTGCCTCGACCCTAAAAGACATAGAAACGAAAATAGCGCGCGCCGCTGTGATCGGCTCAACGGTACACATGAATATGATCGTTACTAACAGTGTTAAAACGGCTCAATATCGAGCTGAGGCACGATCGCAGTTTAATCCTTTTGCTCTTTTTAGATTCAGCAGGTCTATACTCCAGGTTACTCTGAAACTGATTTATGACAAAACTGAGAAAAAGTTTGCAGACGTTACATCATGGTTCTGTCGCCGAGCGCCTTTTCAAAGGAGACACGGGTGCTTTTGCCTTTTCTTCCTGAAGTATTCCTGAGAACGAGGATATGCTTAGAAATCAAGAAGCACATCAGCGTTTAGAACAGAGCCTCAATCGCTTCCAAACCCTGATGCTTCACAAGCTTGTGAGTTTTACCGTCTACAGCCTATTGCCGCAGAACAAGCATTAGGTAACGCTTGTTCTGCTTTCCTGGTAACTGCGACAGTAAACAGTCTAAAGGCTAAAGAGCCGCCTTCAGAGCGCTAAGAGTTGAGTGTTGGACATGTAAGTCTGTTGACCTGAAGCTGGCTAAGAACGAAGGAACGGGTTCTTCAATGGGTTGAAGGTCTCGATCGCGTCATGTTGATGCATGGAATGTCATTGCAAAAGAAGCAAACAGTTTCTTCAACTAGAGCTTTACCAAAATCGGCTTCAGCTCGATCAACTTACACGAAAACTGGAAGAATAAAGCAAAAAAATAAAAGTAAATCTGTGAAAAAATATTGTTAGGTTTGAGGGATTTAAGGCTATATTTTCTATAGCGCCAGATTACTGGTTTGTCCCTACTTCATCACCCTGGAGTTCTCAGGATAGAGAGATGACTGATATTGCAACGGCTCCACTGACTGGAAAAGCATTACTTCAAAAAGTAAAAGAACTTTCGCACTTGCCGCGCCGAGAAACAGCAAAGCGCTGTGGGTACTATACCGTAACGAAAACCAACCAGACACGCGTCAATTTGACTGACTTTTATGATGCGGTGCTAGGTGCTAGAGGCATTCCCCTAAGTCCCGAAGGATCAAAAGATGGCCGCGGTCGGGAACCAACTTATCGAGTGAGTGTTCACAAAAATGGTCAGATCGTAATTGGTGCGGCTTACACTCAAGCGATGGGGTTGAAGCCCGGAGATGAGTTTGAAATTAAGCTTGGCTATAAGCATATACACCTGATTCAGTTAGATGCGGGTAAAGGTGAGAGTAATGGCTCTCATGCGGATGCTTAGTTGAAGCCCTCAAATTTTTACCTCTAAAGATCTGCTGATCGGCGCAGGGTTGATTTGGTTAGGCTAAGAAGTCGCAATCTGAGATCGCCTAGCGTTCTATGCCGATTGCTAAAAAGCCTTTGATGGGGGACAAGTGATATGTTCCCTACCAAAGGCTTTTCTGTTTAAGGCTCCTCAATTAGAGCTGCTTAAAAGGTTAAGTTCTGCAACCGAGTTTAGTTTGTGACTGTGTAGAGCGACTGTTTAGAGCTTGATTCAAGACGATCGCGCTCTTACGAGATGTAGTTTAAGGCGTAGCTTGACTTATCCTGGTTGTACAACAAATGGCGCTTAAAGGTGAGATAAGGCTTGCGTTGAGTCTGCATCCTTGAGTTACTTATAGCGGCCCTTTGCACATAATTAGCCTTTCCCTAAAGTCTCTTAGGCTAGAGGTAAAGCGATGTTTCTAAGAGCATTGCGCCATGCCTGTTTGTGATCGGTTTTTATGGTAACTACAGATCAATTTAGCGCCTTATTCACGGCTGTAATCGTGAACCGTTCGGCGATCGTTAAAAGCACTATCTTCTTCTTGGCGTGGTTTATTGTCTGGTTGCCAATGGCGATTCCGTTGGCGATCGTGCTGAAATGGCGTCCTCCCAAGCCATTATCAGTTGGACAGAAGCTTCCTCTCGTGCTGTCGCTTTACGTTCTGGCCCCACTGGTTTTGTGGGGCTTTAATACCGCTGATGGGACTACATTTGCTGCCTACGGTGTTGTCCTCAATGGATCAAGTCTCATCTCTCTGCTAGTGGGGATAGGGTTGGGGATTCTGGGCGTTGGCCTTTTATTCGGCCTTGAACGCTGGGCAGCGTGGATCGAGCTAAATCTGGCGAATCGAAGCCAGTTTTTTGCCGCGTTGTTGCCAACGTTCGCGATTGGGTTAGCCGTCAGCGCGATCGAAGAACTTATCTTTCGTGGGTTTCTACTCAATCAGCTACAGCACGACTACGCCCTATGGATCGCGGCAGCCAGTTCAAGCCTTATCTTTGCCTTACTTCACCTGGTTTGGGAAGGCGTTGAAATTGCGCCTCAGTTGCCTGGGCTGTGGTTGATGGGGATCGTCCTAGTCATTGCGCGCTGGGCTGATAAGGGCAGTCTGGGACTGGCATGTGGTCTTCATGCTGGCTGGATCTGGGGCATGGCAAGTTTGGATGCAGCACAGCTCATTCACTACACCGATCGCGCGCCTGAGTGGTTGACTGGACTAAAAAAGCAGCCGCTTGCCGGTGGCATGGGGCTGCTCTTGCTAGGGGTAACAGGTGGTGTACTTTGGGGCATTGGTAGGTGAATGAGTGCTAGCCCCTCAATATTTCAGCGTTAGCAATAGGACGAGATATCTTCGCCGCAATCGTCGGCTAGATACGACAGTGCCCGAAAGCGTAAGCTGACGAGTTGGTCGTAAAGAGGATTGAGCTTGCATAGTGGAGGAATGTGCGCGATCGTGCGGCCAAAGAGGTTAATATCGCGCTCAAACGGGCACTGAGAAGGAATCAGCTTACACAGAAAGTGAGCAATTCTGGGATCTTGCACATCCATTTGGTCTAACCAATCGCGCACGGGCTGCAAGACCGTTGTCTGCGGGTGCAAGTTTACGTAAGACTGCATTGGGCGCTCAATGCCAGAGACAAACATCGGTTGATGCGATAGCTCAGCTTCAAGCGTATTCGTCGCTTGGAGCTCACTACCAATGTGCGGTTCGGTCAGGGTTGTACGAAGGACTTCCAACACTTCTGTTTTGAGTCCAAGCGATTGACAGTAGCGGAAGAGGATTTCATCCTCGCTGAAGGAATAAACACCATCCGCGATCGCCACCATAACAGCCATTCTCAGAAAATGCTCAGCAGCAGCGGGGTCGTGTTCAAATGCTTCTGCTAGCTCAGCAGGTGAAACCGGGTCTAGTGCTTTTGAGGTGTCGATGGCAGCTAGATCCTGGTTAGTTAGGGAAGTAATCAGATTTTTCTCCTCTGGAGCGAAATTTCCATCAGCCCAAGCGATCGTTAACAGTCCACGAAACCAAACGGATATTTGTTGGTTTGTGTAGGGAAGTTGAAGCGTGCTAGTCATTCGTTTTCAGCTATTTCGACTAGATTCCGAGTCGATTGTAGCTCTTTCTTTACATAGAGTGACTGTAGTCTAGATGACTAAACGCCTGAAAAGTCCGCTAGAAGCCGCATCTCTGTTCTCTAAAGGTTCGGTAAACCTTACTTTAAAGTTGACTTTAACCTCGTTTGGCCTTGCGCTAACGTTTTAATTTCTTAGGTGAAGTAACTGCGTAATACCATCTACACTTAATTGGGCTACAGATCAAGAACCTCAAAGAGTGATGGCACAGAGCTTCTGTAACTCAACACTCAAAACTCAAAACTGGTATTAGAACGGTTCTCTACCCGTTTATAGTGATGAGGAGAAGGGATGCAAGATTACTGGTCGTCCAGGGTATTTGTCTAGAGTCCTTTAACTAGCCCCTTCGCAGCCTTCAGCTAATAGGAGACAGATATGTTTGGTCTTGGGTGGCCCGAAGTTGTCATTATTCTCATTGCGGCAGTCCTCATCTTTGGCCCTAAAAAAATTCCAGAGCTGGGCAGTACGCTGGGTAAAACGCTGCGGGGCTTTAAAGAAGGGGTAAGCCAAACTGAAGACGAGCAAGACGAGCAAGACGAGGACTACCACCGTTAGGGCATCAGCGTCGAATCGCTCTGCTATCAACTCCCCTTGCATACAGGGCGTGTGGAACTTTTTAATGACAGCTTTATGAGGGCAATCGCTTGATCTTAAGTGAAGCTAATTTCATCGCATATGCTTTGCTTCCTAAGCAACTCTACAGCAGTTTTTCTAAGCCATAAACCAGCACTTTGAGCGGCACGACTTTGCGGATTGCTAGCAGTACGCCTGGCATGTAGCATGCGCGATCGCTCGTGTCGTGACGTAAAGTATAAACCTGCCCAGACGCGCCAAAGATCACCTCTTGATGAGCGATTAAACCGGGGAGTCGCACGCTATGGATCCGAATATCTGCTTCTGATAGGCTGCCGCGTGCACCTGGAAGCTTTTCAGTTTCTTGCACGCTGGATGGGTTGAACGTTTTACCAAGCTCTGCCAGCATTTGGGCCGTTTGAATGGCGGTGCCGCTGGGTGCGTCGGCTTTCTGGTTGTGGTGTAGCTCAATAATTTCAACGTGATCGAAGTATTGAGATGCCTGGATCGCCGCCTGTTGCAGTAGCACCATGCCGATCGAGAAATTTGGAATGACCAGACAACCCGTGCTGGCTTTGTCTGCAAACTCAGCGAGGTCTTGGAGTTGTTCAGCACTCAGGCCAGTTGTCCCAACCACAGGACGAATGCCGTAGGCGATCGCTGAACGAACATTGCTGTATACCGAGCTAGGGTGGGTAAAGTCTACCATCACACCAAGCTGTTTTTCCTGCGCCAGCATAGCTAACATTGGCTCAAACTCATTGGTAACAGGTACCTCAAGCGCTCCGCAACCTGCTAATTCGCCAATATCCTGCCCCTGGTATTCTGGGCTGCGATCGACCGCTCCAATGAGGGTCATGTCGTCTGCTTGGGCGATCGCTTTCACGACTTCACGCCCCATTTTGCCCCCTGCACCATTCACTAAAACCGGGATGGGAAGCTGCCCTGTCATCGTTTTACTCGCCTCTGTAAGCTATCTCTAAGCCATCTTAGGTATTCTAAACTGGGGTAAGCTTCTCCGAGCGAAGGGTTGGAAAAATGCAAGCGTAAGTTTTAACTCAGCTTTAGCTTTCTCGTCTTCTATGCAAGGGTGAGCAGACACAACAGCAATGCTTCTGTCCATTCCACAACGGCCCCATACGTATCGCCTGTATGACCGCCTAACTGGTTGTTGAACCATGCTCCAGTTAAGAGAGCGACCGCACTGCCACCGCCAATCGTTAGCCAAACAATCAACCACGGTGTGAGACTGAGCCAGCCGAGTAAACCACTCATAGCCAGGAGCAGCACCAATGAGGGTAGGACTTCCCACCGCGATCGCAGTGCTGCTTTGTGGAAAGCACCCTTGCCATCTGGTTTGAGATAGGGATAGAAAACGATCGTGGCTACTTGGCCCCAACGTCCCCAAGCCGCCACCAGCATCAGCACGAGCCAGCGCTGTGAGGCAATATCAGTGAGAGCCGCTACTTTGAGTAGAAGAATGATGCTTACTGCCATTGACCCGAAAGCTCCAGTGCGACTGTCTGCCATTACTTGAAGGCGGCGCTCTGGATCTAGCACAGCCAAGCCATCGGCAGTATCTATCGCACCGTCTAGGTGTAGCCCGCCAGTGATGCCAACCCAGGTGACTACAGCGATCGCACTGCGGGTCAGTGGAGGCATGCCTAGATGGAACAAAGCAAGATCAAGCAGCCCGATTAAACCGCCGATCGCCAAGCCTACAACAGTTGCCCAGCGGGCGATGCCGTGAAAGGTAGGCGTCCAGCGCGGTGGAAGCGGGATACAGGTATAAAATGCGATCGCGCCTAAAAACGTCGAGAGATGCTTCAACATAACGCGTTACTTGTTAAGAACCCATTGCTCTACCAGGAAAGAAGCCGCTTTACATAGCCTTTGTTCGTTGCCTCAAAACCGCCATACTTCAGAGTTCTCGACGATTGCCTGAGAGGATGTCTTAAAAGGTATGAATGCCTACCCGAACCGCCCCCCTGCCCC
>NZ_JCACKR010000009.1:0-8616 GCF_059505485.1 Stenomitos rutilans | reverse complement strand
CTGCTAAGCCGCAATCACTATGATTTCCGGTTTTATTGAATCCATAATCCTAAGTCTGCCTGCTTGCGCGCCTTTTGCACCGGGTCTTGTTTGCGACGATGACTATGTCGAGTGCGTTTCCAGCGGTAAGTTTTTTTTAAGGAGTCGGCGGAGTCGGTCACGACTCAAATCGACTAACCGCTCTTGTTTCAGCTTTTTGGCTAATTGCAGACTGTTGTAGGTGCGGGGTTCGTGCTCTAAGCACGCCGTCAGATAAGCCAAGTCTGAGGCTTGCCACTTTGGTTTTGCGCCCCGTCCTGGGGCTTCCCATAGTCCGCCTAAATCCTGTTCTTCCCACCGTCGCAGTGTCGCTCTGACCGTATGAGGATGGCACTCGAACATGTCCGCAATCGCGGGCACATTCCATCCCTGAGCGTTCAGTCGCAACATGTGGGCGCGGTCACGCGTGCGCTGGGGAAGGTTCTGAGCTAGTCGCAGTTCTGTGAGGGTACGGTCTTCTTCAGGGGTCAAAACAATGCGTAAAGGAGCAGGCATGATAGGCGAATTTAGCTAACGCTCTATCTTACAATTAATTCCACCCACCTACTTATTCGCTTTGCTCCTAACGACCCCAAACAAAACCCGATTGAAGATATTTGGTTACAGGCAAAGCGGTGCATTCGAGCGTACTACCACCTGTGTCAATCATTCAATACCGTTAAGTTCCTGTTTGAGTTTGTGACTCACCGCCAAACCTTTGACTTTCCAAAGCTTTTTTCCTATGGTTGTTTCTCACAACTCATTTAGGATCGCTATAGCTGCGGAAGTGATCGAAAAGATCTTAAGAAAAGCTATTTTGATCACTGCCATAGGAATATTGGGTGTAGGAACTTACCTAATTGTTGAAGAGATAGATGATTTAGTTGCGTCTTTTCTAGAGGCGAAGCGAGGTCCGATACCAGTTGGAGGTCCTCATAATGACAAAATTTCTGAACGTATTAAGCAGCTTGAAGATGAGGGAATGGAACACGTTGCAGGGGGAGATAAAACTGAAGAAGTTATTCCGACACCTGGGGGCAAAAAAAGTTCGCGAAGACCTGACATAACAATGAAAAAGAAGGATGGAACAACCTATAGAGAGAATGTTGGTAAGAAGAAGAAAGATGGTACCCCTGTAAAACGTGAGAAAGAAGCTTTAGATGATATAGCAGTCCTAAATCATTTGTGAGATTGAGAGGCTTTGTGAGAAAGAATTCCAGTGGAATCCTTTCTCACAATCCAAATAGGATCGCTATATATACAAAAATATATGCTACTCACAAGAAGCACTAGAGTTTTATTATTCAGGTGGATTATGGAAACAATTTATCGATGGAAATATTGTTTTTTGTCCGGTTGACTAACTTATGACTCTAATCTGTATTTTTGAGAAGATACAAACAAAAAATGAAAAAGGATTTGAGGATATGAAAACAATTGTTTATCATAATGGTTTATTAACGTTCAAGTTGCCTACGTTATGGATTGAAAAACATGGAGATGATGGTGGTGCTGTTTTCTTCAGCTCAACAGCTATGTCAGGGAAACTAAATCTAAATGTTTTAACTTTCAAGACTACTCATGAAGCAAATACTGAAATAGCTCTTAAAATTTGTTCGCAGAAAAAAGAGTTTATGGGTTTCCAGGTAACTACACTGCCCAATGGTAATGCTATCTCCCAATACGCAGAAGTTGATGAAAGCAGAAACATTGCTTCATATCACTGGGAAATCGCTAATCCACTTTCCTCTAAGCATATTAGGTTGGCAATCTTCTCCTATCAAATTTATAAGACCTGTTTTGAAATGGAATCTGTTCAAGCTGAGATTGCGCTGTTAAATAAAGAAATTAGAAGTGCCAAGTTTGCACATGAAGTTGATTCATCAATCTGAATTTATATTTCTACTGAGTTTGATGATGGAAATACTTGGAGCGGGAGCGATCGCGGCTAGGGTGACTGGAGGAGTGATCGGTAATCTTGAAAGGCGATCGCGCTGGTTATGCTTCTTGATGGGCGATCGTCCCTATTGCTGTCTCCGTAACCAAGCATCTAGATCAGCGATAGTCCTAAAATCTAGCAAAGCTTCGCCTAATGACTCTAACTGATCAACAGGGAGTGCTGCGATTTGCGATCGCACCGAGTCGGGTAATTCTCCTACTTTTCGAGTTAAAAGCCGGAGAATGAGCGATCGCTCCCCTTCTAGTCTTTCTTCTAATCGCACTTCCTGACGTGCCTCTTCCCGTAGTTCCTGATAAATTACCGATTCCTGCATCAGTTCCCTCCGCAGCACGCGTCGAATCACCTGCCTGTCCAATACTAACCCAGCGAGAATGCCCGTGGCTGCACTCAGATTACTCTGTTGCTGTCGATCCCTCAGTTCATCAATCGATTGTGCCACTTGCTGTAACACCGAAGCGCGATCACTCGTTTGACTCAAGGCAGCAAAGGGCAGTAACCCAGGACACTGGAAGAAAAGCTCTGTCGGTTGCTCCCAGAGGCGCACAACTTGAAACTCATGGTACAACTGGTTGGCACTGAAGCTGGTTTGATACACCCGTTCGGAATCGGTCTGACGCAGATAAAGCACGACTTGTACCAGGCGTTTGGTGGGGAAGCGGCGATACACCCGTAAAGCATAATCTGCCATGCGAAAGGGCATGGTTGGGTCGGGGTCGGTTTGACATTCGCAGTGCAACACGACGTTCTCGGATTGCAGCAGAATCAGGGCATCAGCACGAATCGGCTCCAACGACAGTTCCGAGGATTTCAGTTCAGTTAGCACGATCGCTTCACCAAGCAGCCAACTGGCAAAGTCAGGAGAATACTGCTCAATTAGGAATTTGGAAACATTATCAAACATGGTGCGATTGTACCAGTTCAGGCTGACACCATGACCTGCGGAGGGGCGCGATCGTTTCCCCAATTCCATGCAATTCTGCCACAGTCCTCCCGTTATGATGCTTTTGGAGGGAAAACAGATGGGACGGGGAATGTCAGCAACAAGTACCTGTTCGCGGGTGAGCAGTATGACTCGAATCTGGGCGATTACTATCTGAGGGCACGGTACTACGATACTGACACTGGAAGATTTATAAGGAGAGATAGCTATGAAGGCAGGCTGAGTGAGCCGCTGACACTGCATAAGTATGTTTATGCTAGCGACAATCCAATTACTCTTATTGATCCGAGCGGTCACAATGCTTTAGATTACAGCCTCCAAAGTTTTGCTGCTGCTTCATTGCTTGAAAAAGTTCTCGTAGGAGGGTTAATTGTCACTGGTATAGCAATTGTGGGGTTAGGAACATATCTAGCTATTAGTGAATTCATTGAATTGTATGTTCCTAATTTCGCTGCACAGCGTGGAAAGCAAGGGGATGCTGGTGACACAGGAATCAGAAATGAGGCTATCGAACGTACTAGAGCGGGTGAAGCTAAAGATATTGAGGAAGCTCTTGACCAACTGATGAATGAGGCTAAACAAGCTAATGCTGGTAAAGGGGACAAGGAGTTACAACAGAGAATTAAGAGGGAACAAAAGGCACAACAAGTAAGAAAAAGTCGGCAAACTAAGGATAAGAAAAAATAATAGAAGCGGACACTAAGTTATAAGGAGACATTTGTGAGCCAGCCCAGCATTGAACTTTTACTAGAAGACTGTCAGTCTGGTGACCCTTCTAAACAAACGCCAGCAATCATGAAATTGAGGGACTTAGAGGCATTTGAAGCAATACCAGTCTTGATCAATTTACTCACCGCCTCTGAGGAAAATGTTCGAGGATGTGCAGTAGAAGCTTTAGGGTTGATAGGCAGTAGGGAAATTGAAACAGTCGGATCTGCACTCATAATATCTTTAGAAGATCCAGAAGCTCTCATTAGATCTGATGCTCTAGAAGCCCTTTCGAGGTTGAGATATATACCAGCAATGGAATTAACTACCATTCTCCTTCGCAGTGACCCTGATTGGGTAGTTCGAGCTACTGCTGCAGAAATACTTGCAGATTTAGCTGAAACAGGCAATCCAGAAGTTTTAGTGGCGCTTGATTTAGCCTTAGATGATCCCATTGATTCCGTCCGATCCTATGCAGCTTGTTCCATTGGTCTGTTAGGAGAAGCGTCACCAGAACTTCTATCTAACCTTCAGATATACCTTTCATCAGAAGAGTCATTGAGTACGAAAGCTGAAATTTTAGCTGCAAGGTATCGATTGGGTGCTGATGATGATTTGAATAAGTTGTTAGAGTTGCTCAACGACGCTGACGAACACCTAGCGGGTATTATTCTCAATATTTTAGAAGATTTAGCGGAACGTAAAACTCCTAAAACATTTGTAGCTAAATTCCCCAAGCTTAAGGAGGCAATAATTAAAATTTCAACCTTGTTCCCAATCCAAAAAAATCGTGCTGATCAGGTTGTCGCACAGTTAGAAGGTGTAGCTATTCAGTCTCAATTGCTAGGACTTGGAAACGCAGCACAATCATAGATCAGAAAGAATTATCCTGGTACAATCGCCCCTCCCTACAAATTGAGCCAAGAACACAAAACCTAACACCAATAGCGCTTTCAAGCTATTCCAAAGGCGATCGCTCCTGCTCCGAGTCTTGCCATTGCACAAATCCAGCAGCAGGAGATCGCCCCTCACAACCTAGCAGCATCAGCGCGATCACTCCTTGAGAAATGGCTTGAACAGGGCGATCGCTGACTTGGACATTTAGTTATAAAGACAAAAATAAGAATCATTGCTCCTCAAAGCCTTCAGCAAGGAGCGAGCGTACTTAAGCTTTCAAATAAAGTTTATTTCCATTGATTGAAACTTCTCTTAGGCTTTCAACCACCTGGACAAAGTTACTTCTTTCTATAGCTGATTTATCTTTTGTAAGAATTAGGAACATGGGCAGCGATTGCTTCATAGAAAATTTTCTAAGCGCATTATCGGATTTTTCTATCGTTTTGCCATATTCTTCAATCACTTGTCGAAGCTCAAATATGCTTCCTTTAGCATTCTCGTAGCTTATCAGTAAAGCTCTGTCAAGAAAACCATATTTGGTGGGAAACGGATGCACAAATCTTTTTTCTATTACACCCGATTCGACTATTTCATAAAACTCCTGAGTCTTACCAAACGATTTATGTTTTGAATCAAGTTCTCCTCTTGTCACTCTTAAAGAATTCAAATTATTACTAGTTAAAGATAGTTCTGCTACTTGAGAACTCAAGACTGCACTGATAAAACTGTCAATTCTGCTCCGCACTTCAAGATACTCTTCCTGGGAAGGAGTATAAGTCGAAAATAGACAAGATCTTTCTGCAAGACTAATACCTGCTATATAGCGGTTAGCTTTAGTAAAAGATTGATAGACATACCCTGGAAGTAGTGGCAAAGCTGTCAAACTAGACCGAAGAGATGTCAAGAGTACATTAAGCAAATTAATTGGCATATAGAACCTCTCTACTCTATGAAAATCTATACATCAGAAAACTGCTATTATCTAAGGCGATTAGGTATAGGTGTTGAAAAACCAACATAGATTCCAAGGCTAGAGAGTGCCCCCCTTGGAGCGGTACATCGACAATGTATCCCTTACCCCATCCAACAATAAGCCCCGTGCCAGAAAAGCCAGGAACCTCCACTTTACCTTGAGTAGCGAATCCGAAAAAAGACCAAGGGCTTGTACCAACGTATCTAGGTGTGTACATTACAACATCTTGCTCAGCATTGTAGTCGAAGGTTGTAGAATCCGCAGATGGTAAGAGATCTAAAGATTGCCCTAGCGTTCCAACCGCCCAAGAACCTTCATAGCCGTTACTCGCTTCAAGCTCTAGAATAAATCCATCAAGCTCCGGTAACGGAAATGGCGACGGAAGAGTAGGGGAGGAAAATTTCAACTCACCAAGTAGCTTGCCTTCCCATCTAATCTCTGATGGATTAAGTGCTGACGATATAGTTTGAGTAAGGTAGGCAGAAAGAGAAATTGCTGCCAGAATCTCTAGAACTGAAAGGGTGGCACCCGTCCCTAATGCTATAGCAGTCAATCCACCTGGATCTGTATAAAACCCTGGATTATTATTTGCATATACATACTTGTGCTGCGTCAGCGGTTCGCTGAGTTTACCCTCGTAAGTATCTCTCCTCTCAAACCTTCCAATCTCAGCACTGTAATATCTTGCTCGCAGATAGTAGTCACCCAGATTCGAGTCATACTGCTCCCCAGCAAACAGGTACTTGTTGCTTACAGCACCTGTCTCGCCTGTCTTTGTGCCGAAAGCATCATAACGGGAGTGATGATGTAAAAAATGAGTGGAAATAGAGGGTCAACGGGACACTACAATAAGAACGCCTGAACTAAACCCGTACTGAAACGGACAATGACTCGGACTCCCTTCGACCAGTTCTCCAAACAATTTCTGGAGCAATTTCTGACTCCGCTCGGCGAGGTGCGAATTACCCAGGAAGTGCCCGGTGAACCTCGCTTCGTGGATGTCTACTTTACCCCCTCCACCCAACCGATTATTGCTCCAGCGACTCTGGGATTGCTGGGCAGAATGGCTGCTACTCCCTGCTTGATTGAACCTTTTCGCAATGCTCCGTCGGAAGCCGAAGCCAAGAACTGTCTCCTTAAACTCCTGTTGGTTCATGCTGATCGACAGCGTCAAGCAAATCGGCAGGGGCAACAGATGGCAGACCAGGATCTACCGCATCTCTGGGTTTTGGCTCCATCCGCGAGCGATGCTTTTCTGGGCGGCTTGAAAGCAGAGGCGAATGCAGCTTGGCTACCAGGGGTGTACTGGTTGGGTAGAACATTCAAGACTGCGATCGTTGCCATTAACCAATTGCCAACAACGGAGGAGACCTTATGGCTCAGGATTTTGGGCAGAGGAGCAGTTCAGGAGCAAGCGATCGCTGAGGTGCTGACATTGCCAATGGATGACCCGCGTCGTGGGAATGTTTTACAATTACTGGTGAACTGGAAAATTAGTTTGGAATTGACAGGCGAGATCGAGCAAGAGGAGCAAAGTCTGATGGCAACACTATCACAAGCCTATCTGGAGTGGGAGCAACAGACAGAGCATCGCGGGGAGCAACGGGGTATTGAGCGGGGAGAGCGATCGCTCATCCTGCGTTTATTGACTCGCAAAATTGGAGCATTACCTGACTCAGTACGATCGCACATCAATACCTTAGCCATTCCTCAACTAGAAGCGTTAGGAGAAGCGCTGTTAGATTTCTCCAGTTTGGCTGATTTAGAGGCGTGGTTAGCAGAGCAAGGACGCTAGGCGATCGCTCCTCCAGTCACAATAACCGCGATCGCGCCCGCTCCGAATCTTTCCATTGAACAAATCCAGCAGCAGGCGATCGCCCCTCAAACTCAGCAGAATTAGCGCGATCGCCTCTCAAAATTAAGCGATCGCTCCTCCAGTCACAATAACCGCGATCGCGCCCGCTCCGAATTTTTCCATTGAACAAATTCAGCGGCAGGCGATCGCCCCTCAAAATTCCCAAGTATGATCAGCGCGATCGCATCTCAGAATCAAGCGATCGCTCCTCTAGTCATAAGAAGTGCGATCGCCCTTGCTATGACTCTTTTCCGTTGAACAAATCAAGCAACAGGCGATCGCTCCTCTTGCAACTTACCCGTCGCATGGAAGCCTTACCTGAACCCGCACGATCGCAAATCGATGCACTCTCGATTACCGCGCTGGAGGCATTGGGCCAAGCGTTGCTAGATTTTAGTACGATCGCCGATTTAGACACTTGGTTACAAGCACAGCAGGAATAGCGATCACATTTGAAGTGGGTTGAAAACGCTGTTACTACTGGGTTTTATGCTGCCGATTCGATCCGAGGGGAGGGGCGATCGAACTTATCAATAGTGGTTAAATTTTCGCCCTTGAAATGAAGCTATTGGAATACAATTCAAGTTAAATTCTTCCATCGCTAACCTAAAGGGTGAGTACCATCTTTCATCTAATGTCGGCACATAGGCTTGAAACTCAGCACAATATCCAGAGTGGGAGTAGCTCAGATTTTGAATTCGCTCATCGGGCACCTTGAAGAAAATGGGGAACTCAAGCCGTCTAAAAAACCTTAAGATATGCTCATCAAAAACACTTTTTTCTGCTTCAGAAATTGATCTTTTAAAGAAAAAAACGTACCAATTATATTCAAAAAGTAAATTTTCCTCTTCGCGTTTTACTTTCTTCCAATCAAGTTGGAGAACTGAGGGCTTTCTGAGTAGGCGAACGACAGATTCTGCCGTTGAACCCTCGTCAAGAACAACTCGAATTTTTTTTAATTTTAATTCCTTAGCAGTGGTGAGATATGAATGCCCTCTTACAACAAATATTGATGCAGACTCCACTCTAATCACAATAGTTGGTACGGAATTGATCTTAGAGTAATAGTATTGAAGATGCTCTTGAACAAAGGCATCTTTTTCTGTGTCCGGAAACAAAGACTCGTTAATTGAAATCTCATCAGTGTTTAATTCAATTAGTGAGGTTTTCATTCCATTTGCCTCCCAAAACTCATTCTTATGAAGCTCCTCCTGATTGACTGACAGAAGTAAGGGCTTATCGGCGGAAAGTCTTGATGATTGCAG
>NZ_JCACKR010000008.1:0-8992 GCF_059505485.1 Stenomitos rutilans | reverse complement strand
GAAAGCCTTTTAAGCCAGTCGTGATACCAAATTGCACGAATGGGTCTCCGACCCGATATGGAGTCCCAGCAGCGGCTCACTACCCTCTACCGCTACATTTTCGACGAAGCCTCTGATTCCCTCAAATCGAACTTGTCCTCCGTCTTACAGGTCTACATCGACCAGGCAGTGCAACTCATTCTCAACAAATACGACCTGCCCAACAAAACGATTCAGGAATTAGAATAGCTGGCGGGGTTGGGACAACAGAAAATCGTTCCTGGCGCACCAGCAACAAATCCTGAACTCTTTGCCAATGGCATCACCAGTAACTTTGCGACCTGCAAGCTGCTCTGGGAAAGCGTCAACATTCTGACGCAGCGCAGCGACCTCCAGTGGCAGCCCGATGAAGATGGCAAGTTAGCCTACACCAGCCTCCTCAAAGACGGCAGGGGACGGCTGATTTTTTGGGTGACAGACAATCCAGAGGAACAGTACCCTGAAGCCCTGGCAGGAGAAGCAGCCCTGGCAGTGATTGAGACCTTCGATATCCGTGCTGCCTGTATGCACCTGATTTACGCGGCTCACGTCACCACCCTCGCTCGTCCCTGGGAAGAAGAATTTGTCATTGATGATGCTCAGATCTCCTCTTACATGGGACTGGATAAACGTAAGGATCTCACCAAAGAACAACGGCTGAAGCTGATTGAGCGTATTTCCGAGCAACCAGCGCAGATTCTCACCTTTTTGCACTGGCCCCAGCAAGGCAACGTGGAGAGCTTCTACGTGGAGAAAAGCCGCCTGTGGGAAGTGGCGATCGGCTATCACGGGCAGCGCGACATCTTCGGAGACATCAAATGTACCGGGCTGACCATCCGCTGTCGAGCTGGCATGTGGGCGAAGTACTTTCTCAACAAACGGGGGTCAGAAGAAGGCAACGCGTTCTATCAATATGGTGTGCTGTCCAAGACGCTTTTGCAGACCATTACCCGCGTTTGGCAGCACAGTGAGGGAGCAGCCCGAATGTTGGCATGGCTCTCCTTCAGGATGCGCGTGAGCACTAATCAGGTGATGCTCACATCCACCCTGATGGAAGTTGCCTACGGGGTTGAAAAAGTGACCGCTGCGCAACGCGATCGCGACTTACGCAGCGAACTCGCCAATACCTGGGATCGCGACCTTTTGGTGCTCCATGAGGCAGGACTGGCAATCGAATTTGATCCCGTGACCTACCCGTCTGAGATTCAACCCGATTGGAAAGAAGGGGGACGCGGCGAGAAAAAACGTCCGAAAGGCTTCTGGGAGCAACTTCGTAACAGCCGCCTTTACGTCCATCCACCCAAAGAGATTGCTGATGGCATTGCCAAACTTCAGCGCAAGAAGCGAACTATTGATGTGGAAAGTCACCTGGTTCCTGCCAAACCCATCAAAGCAGGCTCTACATTTGGTGGTGAGCAAATTAAAGCCGCCCGAGAAGCCAAAGGCTGGAGCCAGGAAGAATTAGGCAAGCAACTGGGCAGAACAAAGATGTGGATTAGCCTTATTGAGCGGGGTAAACGCAGCATCAAACCCGAGGACTCCGCCAAGCTAAAAGCGCTTTTAGACCTCGATCGCTAAGAGAAATAGAGCCGATTCAGTAAACAGTAAACAGCGTAAACAGGGGAATGTGTAAACAAGTAAACAGTAAACAAACCACAAAAGCTGTTTACTAAAGCATCCCTTAAAAGCATAGGATTGATTTCCAGCAAGGATTTCAAGCTGTAAACAACTTCCCGAACCAGGGGGATAACGCCCCGACCCCCAGGAGTAAACAGCCCCGAACCGGGGGATAGTCTATCCGCACCCAGGGGACTGTAAACCCGACCGTAGGGGATAAAAACCCCGCACCTGGGGGGCAAAATAATTTTTTGAACGGCTGAAACGCTTTTAGACAGCCACTTCTGGAAAAAGTAAACAAGCCTAATTATTTAAATGATCTTGATCGCCAGTAAACAATCAGAGCATTTGTACTGCCTCTGTAGAATGGCACGCAATGAACCATACCGCTGTACTCAGTTACGGCAGGCGTGGTTCGCAGTGGTGCTGAGCTAGGAGCAGCTGCTCCGATGATTTCCAGTTCTTGAGTGAAGCCGTCAAGTGAACATTGGCTATTTGTAAGCCAGCCCAAGTGGCAGAGGTAGCTGTTGTTTACTTCGATCTTCAATTTTGATCTAGTTCTCTGTCACTCGGCGCTGCAAATGACCAGGACAGGCTAAGCGTGCATCTTAAGGCGCGTCATCAATTCAGCTCGAAACCTTGCGGTATCAGCATTGTCGCGCCTGTCCTAACACACGAGGCTAGAGGCTGGAACCCTTGCTGTAAGCAATGTGTAGTCGTAATTGATGACAGCCTCTAGCGTCCTGGTTTCGGTCAATCATCACAACGGGTACAGGGAGGTACGCCACACACCAGGCACCGTCTAAGACTTCACCACCACAAACACCAGAAAACCGGGACAGACCCTCGGCAAAGCGTCCTTTATCCCGGTTTCTTAGCCGTTTCTGAAACAAACTTCAGAATTGGTGGGGTATTTTTGTGCATCTATACCTAGAATACTATCTCTATCACAATGTGCAAGAGGTAGCAGGGTTGATTTATGCAAATTTTCCCCTGCCAGTTTGTAGAAACCCTGTAGTGCTTCCGGGCTGCCGTTCGCCAGACATCGTCTAGCTGCAATGCTAGCAGCGTGATCAATCTGCAAGCACTCACGGGTGAACGCCCCTATTCAGGCTAGAGAAATCGGTATTTCTGTCCCGGCTCCACCCAAGTTAAGGAGCCGTTATGACCGTTGCTTATCGCTTCAATTCTGATCAAGCCAATCCAATCCCTTTGTCTATCCCAGTCATCTCGTTGGGATTGGTTTCGATGTTCTATCTCACATTGGGAGGGTTGTGATGCAAGCAGCAACCGCCAGTCCCTGCCAGTACATCCAGGAACAAGAGAATGCGTTCTTGGCGCTTTTCCCCCATCGTTATGACTACATCTGGGCAGAGCATCCCGACCCCCAAGGCAAAGTCGAATGGAAAACGGAGAGCCGTCATCCCCTGAGCGATCGCCTCATCCACCAGGGAGCCTATCTCTACGGTGTGCGCTTCGGTGCGGAAATCCAATATTGCTTGCTGGACATTGACGCTGGCAGCCTTTATCACCCGCAGCGCGATCCCTTCGCCGTCTCACGCCTCCTGTCAGCGCTGGAACCATTGGGCTTGGTCAGCGCGATCGCCTGCACGTCCAGCTATAGCGGCGGAATTCATCTCTATTTTCCCTTCGAGCAACCACAGAAAACCTGGGAGTTGTCACTCGCGCTACAAGCCGTGCTGGAAAATGCGGGCTTCAAACCAGCGCTCGGACAACTGGAACTCTTCCCCAATGCGCGTCTATTTGTGACCGAGGGCACCCCCAATCTGTATGCCGCGCATCGGCTACCCATGCAGGCAGGTTCCTACATCCTGAGTGACGCGTGGGAGCTAACCAACAGCAATCAAACCACCTTTGTCCAGCACTGGCGTTTTGCCCAACGTCGCAATGATGTCAGTGCTAAAGCCTTGCAACAGGTGCTTAAAGTGGCGCGACGGAAACGCTACACCCTGTCGGGTAAAGCAGACAAGTTTTTGAATGACCTGAATGCCGACATCGAACCGGGCTGGAGTGATTTTGGGCAAACCAACTTTCTCCTCGGTCGCATCACCATGCGGAGCTACATCTTTGGGCATTTGCTGTATGGGTGTGAACCGCTGGCAGGTAAAGCACTGGTCAATGACATTGTGCAGGTTGCCAAAGCTCTCCCTGGCTATGAGGACTGGTGTCGCCACCAAAGTGACCTGGAGCAACGAGCGGCAGAGTGGGCACAGTGTGTGGAAGCCAGCCACTATTTTCCGTTTGGACAAACCAAAGCACTGCCAACAGCACTCGTTAATGCGAAAGCAGAAGCAGCAGAAACCTTGACCTGGAATCAACAGCGATCGCAGGCAGCACGAGAACGCATCCGCCAAGCGCTCGCGGACTTACTGAACCACGGTAGCCTTCCCAGCCATGCTACGGCTCGTTTTCAGGCGCTCACCCGTTACGGCATTGGCGGCGGTTCGCTTTATCGGCATCGCGACCTCTGGCATCCCGTTCATCTTGTAGAAAGCCCCCCAGACCCCCCAACCATCTTAAGTGTCTCCTCAATGGCTAGCGCTGAGGGCGCTCCCATTGAGGGAAACCCTAAAAGCTTATTACCCAAAAATGACGGTAATAGCCGAAGCAGTGGGGGTTTGAGCGATTCCTTAGAGTCCGATCGACCTTCAATCGATGGTAATAGCCTGCCAGCTAAGGAAGCTAGCGATCGCGATTGTTCTGATGCACCCATTCAACCAGTAGAGCAGCAGGAAGGATTGGAAGGAAGACGCTATGTCCAGCAGATTTTGTCTGCCATTCAGGAAAGGAAGCAGGCTAACCGGGAAGCTGCGAAACAATTGCCTGTTCAAGCGCAACAGCGCAAGCAGAAAGATACAAGAGCCGCACAAACGCAGCGGATGCAGCAGTATTGGGACTCCGGCGATCGCATCTTGATGGCAGAAGCCCAACAATGGGCGATCGCAAACCCAGGTGTACTGGATCTTCCTGCACCTTTAGAGGTTCAACCGCAACAAGGGGAACCCAGTTTCTTAGCAGATCCCTCGATGGGAAGGGCATCACTGCAACCAGGGCATTCGGTTCAGAGCATGGCTGCTTCAGAGGCATTGGAGCAGGAACCAGCCGTACCGATCGATGAAGGGAATTTGAGGACTGTCGATCTTTCCGATGTCCTGGCTCAAATCAGCGTTCAGCGGCAACGGCTTGAGTGGACATTAGAGCAAGCTCAGGAGGCACTCTCGCAACGCTTTGGTAAAACCAGTCAGGCGCTGCTGACAGACTCGGAGTTGATGGAGTGGTTGACCTGGCTACAGGGGCAAGCGCGATCGGCAGACTAATCTAACGTCCTTTGATTAGACATGGTAAAGGCAGTAGTGGCAGAGTTGGGGCAATGGTTTGCAAGAAAAGCGAAGAAGGCAAAGCCCCAATCATCAGCGGTGTAGGGTTCAACAGGTCAGTTTCAGTTTGAAGTAGGAACGTTCTCGTTTGAAGTGGGAACGTTTCTGTTTGCAACGAGAACGTTTCTGTTTCAAGTCGGATGCTTCTTGTTTCAAGTCGGAATGATAGGAGTTAAAGCCGCAATGGTCTCGTTTGCCATGAGAATCTTCCCGTTTCAAGTGAGAACGTTTCTGTTTCAAGTCGGAACGTTCCTGTTTGAAGTGAGAACGATCGCGATCGCAACGGAAACAATGCGGTTTAAAGTGAGAGCGATCGTGCTTTAAGGTCAAATACCGAAGACTTTTGCACAAAGACTGAAGATTAACGGAAAAAGTGTCGTTGCTAGGGTAGAAAGGAGGCAGAGAGCATTGGCACTAAACCTATGGCAGATCCGTTAACGGCAGCAACGATCGCGACACTCATCGTTACTAAAGTCTTTGAGAAACAAGGCGAGAAGGTTGGTGAAAAAGTTTGGGCGAAGGGAGAGCAGTTGCTGGCATTGCTGCGGCACAAAGCTTTTGGCACAGCAAGCGCGATCGAAAAAGTCGCTCAACAACCAGCATTAGCTGCACAACAACCAGACGATTTTGGTGAAGCAAAGTTGATTGGTGAAGTAGAGCAACTGGCAGCAGCCGATCCAGAGATTAAAGCGGCGGTTGAAGCAGTAGCGGCAGAGGCAACGGCTCAACCTGGAACAATGCAAAACCTGACAAAACTGGCAGAAAAAATTGGGGTCGTCAATTTGGGTCCAATTACTCACCAGATAAACACAATCAACCTTTGACTACAGTCGTCGGGAGAGGCACCGACAAAGAAAAGCACCCCTTCAACCTTTAACGTTCCTTACCATCGTAACGAGTACTTCACCGGGCGAGATGCTTTGCTGCAAACCCTGCACACTGCTCTCAGCACAACGGAAGCCGCTGCCCTGAGTCAGGCAAAGGCTATCTATGGGTTGGGCGGCGTTGGCAAAACGCAAACGGCTGTGGAGTATGCTTACCGCTATCATGAGGCTTACGACTGGGTGTTTTGGGTCAAAGCAGACACCGATCTCAATCTGGCAACGGATTTTGGCAAAATTGCCAGCGCTGTTGGTTTACCGCAAATCGTCGGACAATCTTTAGACGAAACCGTACAAGCAGTAAGGCGGTGGTTTGAAACGAATAACCGCTGGCTGCTCATTTTTGACAACGCTGATACACCTGCATGGCTGAAGCTTTACCGCCCCAACAACCCAAATGGGCGCATACTTATCACATCTCGCGCTCAGGTCTTCGATAGCCTGGATTTGGCTCAGCCGCTAGAGGTGGAGAAGTTAAGCCATAAAGAAGCCGTTGAGTTTTTATACAAACGCACCGAGCGATCGCAGGCACAGTCAGCCGAAGTTGCCGCCGCAGAAGCATTGGCAAAGGAGCTAGACTACTTGCCCATCGTACTAGAGCAAGCTGGAGCCTATTTATTGCAGAAAAAAGCCTCCTTTAGCGCTTACTTAGTCAGTTACCGCAAGCAACCAGTACCAACGCTGCAAAAACAACTGCCTCAAACAGGCGACTATCCACAGTCGGTTGCGACTACCTGGGCAATGAACTTTCAGGAGGTTGAACAAACCGTACCCGCTGCTACGGATTTGCTGTCGCTGAGCGCCTTTCTAGCACCCGATGACATTCCCTATGAATTGCTGGTGCATGGTGCAGCATATCTGGGCGATCGGCTGAGTATTGCCCTTGCCGATGCCACCGATGACCCGCTGCTGCTGCCAGAGTTGCTAGAACACTTAACGCGCTACTCACTCATTCAAGTGGAGCCAGAGCAGAACTGCTACAGCATTCACCGTATGGTACAAGCCGTGCTGCGAGACAGAATGGAGACGGCGACCCAACAGCAGTGGGTAGAGCAAAGTGTAGAAGCGCTGAATGCCACCTTTCCACCCGTTGAGTTTCAAACCTGGCAGGAGTGCGATCGGCTGCTGCCCCACGTGCAAGCAATTTGGCAGCATCTAAAACAGTATCCATACGACTCGCTTTCATTGGCAAAGCTGCTACATCAAACTGGGCGTTACCTACATGATCAAGCACACTACTCAGAAGCAGAAACGTTTTATGTGAAATCTCTTGCTATTAGGGAGCAGCAGTTGGGAACTGAGCATCCTGATGTGGCAACCAGTCTTAACACATTAGCAAAACTCCTTCGAGTGCTGGAACGATACACAGAGGCAGAACCACTACATTTAAGATCCCTCGCTATTCGAGAAAAAGAGTTAGGAACTGAGCACCCCGATGTGGCAACTAGCTGTGATGATCTGGCAGGACTTCTTTCATCGCAAAGACGCTATGACGAAGCTGAATTACTCTACTTACGTGCTCTTGACATCCGAGAGAAGCAGTTAGGCACCAACCATCCTCATGTGGCATTCGTCTTAAACAATCTAGCAAGCCTTTATGGATCACAGAGACGCTTTGATGAAGCCAAGCTGCATTACGATCGAGCGTTGGTAATTAGCAAAGATTTCTATGGAGAGAACGCATTTGAAGTAGCAGAAATCTTGTATAACCTAGCAACGCTTCACTATTGCCAGGAGGATTACAGCAAAGCAGAGCCACTTTTTTTGAGTTCTCTCAACATCAGCGAGCAACGATTCGGAGAAACGCACCCTCATGTGGCAATCACTGTTCATACTTTGGCGAACTTTTATTGCTCGCAAAGACGCTATGTTGAAGCAGAACCGCTGTATTTGCGGGCATTAAAAACTTTGTTAAACTGCTTTGGTAGAGACCATCACTTTACTCAACAAGTGCAGCAAGACTTCTGTGGCTTATTGTGGGTGGTGATGTGGGTAGGGGAAACGGGGCAACTCTCCGACCATCCAGTAACGCAAGACCTGTTGCGGCAGATGAGAGAGGGACGTGGGGAGTAGGGTGTGGGGTGAAAAAATAATGAAATGGAGCCAATAGAATAGGCTTAGGCAAAATAAAGCTAGCCGTTATGAATACTCAATTGGTAGATTCACTCGTGCAGGTGATTCTGGCATTACCAGAGCAAGAACAGGCAGTCTTGTCAAAAAAACTTGCCCAAGCACAGGTGCCAACGACGCATTTAAGTCAATCCAACCATGCAGAAACAGGTGAGCAGATCCTACAGCCCCTCATTGCTGCGGGACAAATCATTCCACCCGCCCAACATCCAGACATTCCACCCCTTTCTGAAGCAGACCTCAAAGTGATGGTCAGCAACATCCAGATTTCTGGTAAACCTCTTTCAGAGACGGCGATCAAGGAACGTGGTGAATGGTAGATCTTTTGGACGGCAGATATCCGCTTACTCGCGATCGCTGAAGTTGCAAAGCACTATTTAGAAGATAGCGTTCTTGCTAAAGCTCTTATTACCTATATTGATACTATGAGTGCTGATACTGAATCAAGGTGAATAAATCATGCAAATTACGATCGAACTTCCTGATGACATTGCTAATCAACTACAACCTGGCGATATTTCTCGTCGGGTACTGGAACTGATTGCGGCTGATCGCTATCGCCAGGGGCAGATTGGAGCAGCGGAAGTCCGGCAAATGCTGAACTTCTCTTCCCGTTGGGAAACCTACGAATTCCTCAAGCGTGAAAAAGCTTACCTGCCCTATACAGAGGCTGATCTAGCGCAAGATGTTCAAAATATTCGCAGTGTTCTAGGCGCAGAATGATTGTTGTTTCCAATACATCTCCCATTAACTACCTGATTCTGATTGACTACATCAATCTACTCCCGGAATTGGGTAGTCCTAAAGGTGTAAGGATAGCTAACCTCTAGCTTGAGCAGGGTAAAGCGCTGGCGGCTGGAATGTTAAACCTAGTACGTTGCCCTCTAAAGTAGCCATGCCCTTGACACTCCCTTGCTGTCCCAGTTGCGACTCAAAGAATGTAGTCAA
>NZ_JCACKR010000007.1:0-9108 GCF_059505485.1 Stenomitos rutilans | reverse complement strand
AGTAGTCCTCCACCTTCAAGTCACCCACCTGCAACCAGGCTTGTATTGACGCGACAGCCGTGGCATTTAGTGTCACGGGGCGGTACTTGTGCGTCTTGCGCTGTTTCAGATCCAGCACATCGCCCGCTCGCAGCGCTTGCACCTGTCCCACCTTGAGTGACAGCAACTCATTGGCACGATACGCCGTGTTAATGCCCAGCGTGAACAGGCACAAATCACGGGGACGGTCGGCCAGAATTTTCTTAATGCGTTGGATCGCCTTTTTGTCCCGAATCGGTTCCACCTTAATGGTTGATCCGGCAATCGGATGGTTGGGATTCTGACCCTTGGGAAACGGCATCGCGATCGCCCTTTCACTTGATTAACTTTTCCACACCTTAACCTGAATACTTAGTCAGTCAGTCACCCTCCTCTTTTTGTCCGTCTTCAAGGCACCACACTCATACTCCCTCTCAGAAGCCCTTCCCGCCCCTCCTCTTACCCATTAACTTTTTGTCAAAAGTTAATGGGTAAGAGGAGAAAAAGGTGTCGCTACTACCGGGTACTAGCAGATGGCCACTTTCTGTTTCCAATAGAGATCGCGTTAACCTACTCGCAGATAGTAATGCTCTTTCTTTGCTTGACCCAAAAGACTGCGTGGCAATTTGTAACTTATTTCTTAAATAAAAATTAACATATCCTCTTCTTCAATCAGACGCTGCTAAGGAATAGAGAAGTTTAGCCATGACTAGGTTATGACAACTGCTGCTGACGTGCTTCGTATTGCGGAACAAGAGCTTGACTATACTGAGTCATATATTGATGGGGAGGGGAATTATACGAAGTTTGGGCAGTGGTATGGTGTTAACCCAGGTGCATGGTGTGCCATGTTTGTGTCCTACTGCTTTTATACTGCCGATCTACCTCTTCTGCTTCAAAACGATAAGGGATTTTGTTCATGTCCCGAGGGCGCGAAGAGATTTAAGTGGCAGGATAAATGGATTTTTTCTTCACCAGCGTCCCCAGATGTAGGAGATATTATCTTCTTCAATTGGCAAGGCATTCAAGACGATCCAGATCAATCGGATCATGTAGGAATTGTTAAGGAAATTCTCAGTAATGGGGATATTGTAACGATTGAAGGCAATGGTGGTGGAGCAGGAACAGACAAGGTTGCATTTCATACTTATGCTGCCAACTCACCTTTTATTAATGGTTATGTGCATCTGCCTTATGATGGTATTTCTACAACAACTTCTAGTTCCCATCCCGTCTGGACTGGCTACTTCTATACTCTGACATCTCCACCAACACAAGCTAATGCCATCCAAGTTTGGCAGAAACAGATGATTGCTCGTGGTTGGATATTAGGAACAACTGGACCTAGTCAAAAAGGGGATGATGGTGTTTTTACACAGCGGAGTTACGATGTCCTTCTCCAATTTCAGCGTGAGAAGGGACTGGAAGTCGATGGTATTTTAGGACCTAATTCCTGGAACGCTGCGTGGGAAGCACTTGTTACTAGTAGTAGTTCAAACCCTCCAGGTTCAAAGTGGCAAGATTTTTATAATGGTCTTTCGTTAATGGGGTCAGAAATTCCTCGTAAAGGATTGCAAAACAGCAACCTGGCTAGCCATAGCTTAACAACAGAGCCTTACGGAGATGTTATCTCCTTTAATAGTGTAGATTTTGTCAAAGGAAAAGCCTCTTGGTTTGGCGGACCTCTTGATCAGGATACAAGTGAAGACGAACAAGCTGCATTAACCCAAGAGCTTCTACGAAGTATCCAGAAAGATGTTTACTACTGTGCAATGCGCTGGTCTTATTCCCCAAACAGCATTACTTTCTGGAAGAACCGTCGATTGTTAGTACTGAATCCCACGAACCAAAAGGCAGTAATTGTACGGGCAATCGATTGGGGTCCAAATCCAGTAACAACAGATCGTATGCTTGATTTGTCTCCTCAAGCATTACAAGCTTTGGGTGCTGATACGGATGATAATCTTCTTTGTGCGTTTGCAAAACCTAATGATACTACTGTCGGCCCTTTAAGTTCTTAGCTTGGACTTTATCCAATTTGGTCAGTGTAGGACAAAAGACTAGCAGTCCAATGAGTGCAGTACTCATTAGACTGCTGCTAGAGGACAGGTGCTTCAAGGCTTTGGCTGAGTTGAAGCACTTTAACGTTTGATAGAACGTCCTCTTCAAGCTCTTCCTCTCTCATTTAAGCCTCCAAAAAAGTTCTGCATCATCAAAGCCACTATCCCCCTTACTAATCCGGAAATCACTGAACCCTTTTTTACAACGTCCTTTGCCGGATTCATAACGCTCATGTCAAATTTTCAACATAACGCTAAACACTTATGTCAGTTAGGAAAAAAACGATCAAGGAGAATGGCAAACGCACTATTTCCCTGCAGGGTAGTCAGACTTTGACAGAAGCGCTTCAAGCTTTGCAAGACCTGCAGTATTCAGAAAACGAGACTTATCTTGTCGTTACACTCGCCGATGCAAAGTATCACGTCATACTCTTCGCTGACTTGACAGCAATACTCAAAAAGTTAGGACCTGACGGTTTAACGCAACCCCTCTCGAACTTGCCTCTTGCTCCCGCCAGTCGCATCGTGCCAACGGATACAGAGGAGAGTGGGGGCGATCTTCTGGCTTGGGTTGCCAGCCATCCCCAAGCACCTGTTGTTGTGACTGATGCCGGTAAATTTGCCGCTCTTTTTATTAATCCAAACCGATCTGGAGAGGCAGGCTTGGCAGATAATCTGTCCTTACTCGGGCTACAAGGTGAATTGGTTCAACTGAGCCAAGATCGTCGGGCTGACTATGTACCTAAAGTACAGCCTCCGGCCTGCCCCCATTGCCATCAAGCGAACTTCTATAGGCTCAATGAGGCGATGCAATTCTTCTGCCCTAACTGTAAGAGCCTTGTCTAACCGTCATGAAAGAACCGTCTGAAACCGTTTCCGAGTCGGTTAAGTATCTTGGTCAGGGGTTTTTGCTGGCTTATTATTTGCCAGGGCTCGTTTTTGTGCTGGCACATCTCTATGTGCTCATTCCTGCCTCGGTCAGGAGTCTGCATCTGTCCCAGCCAACAGCGAATAAAGTAACGCTCCCCTTACTTGGCGACATTGATCTGTCCCCATTGGTTGATTCGTTGCTTTGGTCCTTGCTGGTTAGCGTTGCGTTATTTGTGCTGAATACAGTCCTGATCCGCTCCTTTGAGGGGAAGCCGCGTTGGCTGAAAGACGGCTTGCTCTCTCGTCTCACAAGACGCAATCAAAAAGAATGCAAAAACTTGTATGGCAGACTCGCTTCTCTACAAAAGAAATATCTTGAGCTTAATAGTCAGAGCCCGCAGGCGAGTGCCCAAGAAACTCTACTTGAGTCCTTAAAGCTTGAGATTGAAAATGAGCACAAAAAGATAGAAGAAGCAAAACCACAGCAAACCTTACCGCATAGTGTTGAACGAGTTTGCCCGACTGCTTTCGGCAATGCCTACGCGATCGCCGAAGAATATCCCTACGAACACTACGGGGCCGACTCAGTGCTTTTTTGGCCACACTTACGAGCACTTATGTTTGCGAAAGCAGCCGACCACTCCCTCCGGCTAACGCAGCAAAAAACGGTATTAGACCTATCCATTAACTTTGCTTTCCTTTCTGGCCTCATCACCATTGAAACTATCCTCCTACTTGTGTTTTCAGGTGATAAGCCTCTCTTGCTTGTCTTCGCCGGGGTTACCTTTCTTCTTGCTCTCTGCTTCTACCAAGCTAGTGTTGCAGCCATTCAAGGTCTGGGCGGACTCATCAAGGTGAGCTTTGATTATTATCGTGGATTTGTTTTACAAGCCTTTAATTTGAGAATGCCTGACAACTTGAGTGAAGAGCAGACTGTGTGGGTAAAATTGGCCGCTTTTATCCGACGCGGTGATGCATTCTACTTTCCAGAAGCGTACCGAGAGCCGAAAAGCGCAACTAATGGGATTGAAGCAACCCCAAAAGAGCAATGAAATGGTCCCTTTTCCTTTTCTTTCACTGAGGCAGACGAGATGGTTGGTCAAAACTCCGGGACGTTGACGCTAACGCTGAAAAAGCAAGCTGAGCATTACACCATTGAAGCCAGTGGACCAAAAGGGATTCGAGTTGAACCCCGACCTGCGCCTCAACTGAAAACGTTGCTCTCCGATCCACAAATAACTGACACCCTTAGGGAGCTATCGGGCCGCACGGCACCTGCCACTACCGAGACGATTCAGCAACTCGGTAAAGCCTTGTATGATGCGCTCTTCACTCACCCAGAGCTACTGCTAGCTTTTGGTAAGGCACAGGGTAGTGCCAGTTCTGATAGCGGTGTGCGCTTGCGCTTACAAATTGAGCCAACAGAATTAGCGGCTTTGCCTTGGGAGACCTTACATGATGGGAAAGAGTGGCTCTCGACTCAAAGCAGCACGCCACTAGTGCGGAAATTGGCTCTCTCTGAAAACAGAAAGCCTCTACAAAAGCTGCAGATTCGGGGCGCATTACGTATTCTTTTTGTTGGTGCGTCCCCAGAGGATCTGGATCGCCTAGAGGTTAAGCAAACCGCTGAGGAACTGGAGATACTGCTGGGAGGAGCCATCAAGAAGAAGCAGATTGTCTTTGATAAGCTACTCAACGCGACTCTGGAAGACTTGCAACAAGGATTGCTGAAGGACTATCACATCCTTTACTTTGCCGGACACGGCAGCCCCGAAGGCATCTTTTTAGACGATGGCGAAGGCGACGACATCGAAAAAGCTGGCAAGGTGGTGCGCGGCAGAGGGGATAAAATGCTGGTTTCAGCTGAAACCTTAGCTCAGGCATTAGAAGGAAAGCAGACGCGACTAGTCTTTTTGGCTGCCTGCGAAACGAGTAAAGCCTCAGAGCGAAGTCGGTTGCTGAGGGGCTTTGCCCAAGAGTTAGTAGAACGATCAAATTTGCCTGCGATCGTGGCTATGCAATATTTCATTAGTGATATGCAAGCCAACCCTTTGACCACTCAGTTCTTTGCGGCGCTGGCTGCGGGTCGTCCGGTTGATGTAGCGATGGCAGAAGCGCGTGCGGTCTTAATGAGCCAAGGACAAGTCAACCGGGATGTGTTTTCGCCGGTGCTCTATTTACAAGCAGAAGATGGGGCGTTGTTTCCCAAAACCAAGAATTGGCCTGCGATTAGTCTAGGTGTAGCCCTCTTGATTGCTGCTGTTATAGGAGGAGGCTTTGCCCGAAGTGCAGAGATGGAGCAAATTCAAACCTCTGTGGCACTGTCAGCGGCAAAGCTGTCCAACAATCAGGAGTTGGAAGCGACGATTGCCAGTATCCGGGCTGGAAAAGCCGTACAGCAATCCCTCTGGCAGAAAGTAATTCCCAATGCTCAGATGCAATTATCAGCCTTGGGGCAATTGCAACAAATGGCAAATACTGGGCAAGAACAGAATCGCTTAGAAGGTCATCAGGGAAGTGTCACTAGCGTGGTATTCAGCCCCGATGGGAAACAACTGGCCACCAGTGGCGAAGACGGCACTGCTCGTCTGTGGGATATTAATGGCAAACAACTGGTTGCCCTCAGAGGTCATCAGGGAAGTGTCACTAGCGTGGTATTCAGCCCCGATGGGAAACAATTGGTCACCAGTGGAGTAGACGGTACTACTCGTGTGTGGGACACCAGTGGGAAACAATTGGCCTTACTCAAAAGCGGGCGTGCCAATAACGTGGTATTCAGCCCCGATGGCAAGCAACTGGTCACTCGTAGCGAAGGCGCATACCCTCAACTGTGGGACACCCGTGGGAAAGAATTGGCCCGACTCAGAAGCGGGGAGGCCACTAGCGTAGTATTCAGCCCCGATGGGAAACAACTGGCTACCGGTGGAGCTGACGGTATTACTCGCCTATGGGACACCAATGGAAACCTACTTTCCGTACTCAAAGGCGAAGTCTCCGATACCACTCAGTGGGACGACAGGGGCAGGGAAATGATTGACCTCAAGGGACCTCGAGGGAGTATCAATAACGTGGTATTCAGCCCCGATGGCAAGCAACTGGTCACTCGTGGCGAAGACGGTAGTACTCGTCTGTGGGACACCAAGGGCAAGCAACTGGTTGTATTCGGCGGTGGTCGAGGAGGTGTCACTAGCGTGGCGTTCAGTTCCGATGGTAAGCAACTAGCTACCGGTGGCGAAGATGGCACTGCTCGCCTATGGAAGGCTTCTTTTTTTAGGGGCGACTACGCCGCTCTACAGGAGCCGACCACCCTTGAAGGGCATCAAGGGAATGTTAGCGTCGTGTTCAGCCCTGATGGCAAGCAACTAGCCACAGGTGGCGAAGACGGTACCGTTCGCTTGTGGGATCCCGATGGCAAGCAACTGGCTGTTCTCGCAGGGCATCAAGGGAATGTTAATAGCGTCGTGTTTAGTCCTGACGGCAAGCACTTGGCTACGAGTGGAGTCGATGGCACTGCTCGCTTATGGAACACCAATAGCAAACAACTAGCTGTTCTTACAGGTCATCAAGGGCGTGTCACTAGCGTCGTCTTCTCCACTGATAGGAAGCAACTAGCCACCAGTGGAGCTGACGGCACCGCGCGTCTATGGGATACCAATGGCAAACAACTAGCCACTATCGAAGACGATCAAGGGCGTGTCACTAGCGTCGTCTTCTCCACTGATAGGAAGCAACTAGCCACCAGTGGAGCTGACGGCACCGCGCGTCTATGGGATACCAATGGCAAACAACTGGCTGTTCTTACAGGTCATCAAGGGCATGTCTGGAGCGTTGTCTTCTCCACTGATGGGCAGCAACTAGCCACCAGTGGAGTCGACGGCACCGCGCGTCTATGGGATACCAATGGCAAACAACTGGCTGTTCTTACAGGTCATCAAGGAAGTGTTAATAGTGTGGTGTTTAGCCCCGATGGCAAGCAACTGGCCACCAGTGGAGTTGACGGTACTGCACGTCTATGGGATACCAATGGCAAGCAACTGGCCGCTCTCAAAGGTCATCAAGGGCTTGTCACTAGTGTGGTGTTCAGCTCCGATGGCAAGCAACTAGCTACCCGTGGAGCCGACGGCACCGCGCGTCTATGGGATACCAATGGCAAACAACTGGCTGTTCTCGCAGGTCATCAAGGAAGTGTTAATAGCGTGGTGTTCAGCTCCGATGGCAAGCAACTAGCCACCAGTGGAGCCGACGGCACCGCGCGTCTATGGGATACCAATGGCAAACAATTGGCTGTTCTTGCAGGTCATCAAGGAAGTGTTAATAGTGTGGTGTTTAGCCCCGATGGCAAGCAACTGGCCACCAGTGGCGACGACGGCACCGCGCGTCTATGGGATACCAACGGCAGGCAACTAGCCGCCCTCAAAGGTCATCGAGGGCTTGTCACTAGTGTGGTGTTCAGCTCCGATGGTAAGCAACTAGCCACCAGTGGAGCCGACGGCACCGCTCGTCTATGGCAAGTTGGGGGAATCGATGAACTGCTCTCAAGTAACTGTGATTGGGTGCGGGATTATCTGGAAAATAGCCCTAGCGTGATGAAGCAAGACAGGCACCTTTGTGATGGCATTGGGAGTCGAAACTAGTCATCAGCAGTGGTCAGTGGTCAATGATCGGTTGATGAGAACAATGGGGGCGATTAGTGGGGAAAAATGGGGAGCGATCGCGTTGGTTAATTGCAAGGGGAGCAGAAGTGCAAGACAGCATCAGGGTTTCAGCCACTCAAACCGGGTAGATTGGCCTCTGTACTACCGCTTTCGGAGTCCAAAAAGTCCAAAACCAGTCCAGAGACACTAGTACACCCCAAAAAACGGGTTCTCTACGATCATTCACAGCACTGTTTCCAGCGGTGATCGCGAGCCGCCCTCAGTCAACTACGATCCCTTGTCATCACACCTGATGAGAGTACACGTCCTCGGTCGTGCAACAGCAGCATGGTGAAAAAGCAGCAGAGCGTTCTTCTACGAGGAGCAGCGCTAAGGTAGAAGGCGAAGACGTGAGTGACCTGAGCGACCGACAGTGGCTCGGCACAGACAAACAGCACAAGACCTTGAGGTCAGACATGGCAACGACAAAAATTAGAAAGACACCTGGTATCTGCAACGGAGCCGCGTGTATCGGTCGGACGCAAATTCCGGTGTGGCAAATAGTCGCTTTGCGCGCTCAGGGGTGCTCCGACGCCAATTTGCTCAACGATTATCCACAGTTGACCCGAGATGACTGGAAAGCGGTCCACACCTACTATGTTCAGAACACGGAAGAAATCGACACGGCGATCGCGGCTGAGTCTGCAGAGGGCTAACACCTGTGTGCGGCGCTAGACTCCATCCGGCACGGCCTCAGCTTTGGTGACGACCGCCAAGCAGCGCTTGCCTCTGACTTGAGAGAACAAGAGAGGCTTTGGTGAGGACGAGATGGGGAAGGCAGGCTCTAGTCTCTGCTGTAAGCCGTGAGCGCATACTCGCAGCAGCCAGCTTCCTGGATACGGTCGAAAATTTCAACGTGATACCCATCGAAGAGCTGGCCTTTGAACGTGCAAGGTAAGTCTAACAACAGCATTTTGATGTCTTGCTTGATGTAGCGAGCGCTAAGTTGCCACTCGACGCCACACGCCCACTCTCGCATCCGATACGACATACTCAAGGCATCCAACAACTCCAGCGTGACCGCAAAATCGTTTACCTGAACAATCGTCAGGTTATAAACATTGTGCTTAAACCCTTTTTCATAATTTTCTAGCCACTGCTCAGCTGAGCCCCAAAAATCGCAGTCTTGAATAATCCGACCATTGTCACGTTCGACAAGGAAGCATAGAGGCGTGTCACCATCGCAAAGCTCTATATGTGAGTAGTTTTTGCTTGGAGCCACAAAGTACCAACCATAAGGTTTTTCAATGACGGCTTGCTCCACAAAAAAGCGATTGGAGCCAATGTACTCCTCAGCAAGCTGCTTCGCGTCTTCAAAATTAAGCATGGGTGAAGAGTGGTAGAAAATACCCTCACTATTCCCTGGCTAAAGTGGAAATCCGTGCACTCATGTTAGATGTCAACTACATGTGGCTCTTCCGAGCTTTTGGTGAAACGCTACAATGGAAGAAATAGCATGAGAGACT
>NZ_JCACKR010000006.1:0-9268 GCF_059505485.1 Stenomitos rutilans | reverse complement strand
CTTCACCAATTTCCTCGTGTTTATTGGGTTTCACCTACTTCTGTCAGGCAACCAGCTCCAGAGGTTCTGGTGAAAACAGTTTTTAAGAAGATAGTGCGCGATCGCATTCCCGAAATCATTCAGGCGGCAGGGCATGCATGTGCGGTAGAGACAATGGATGAGGAAGTCTTTCACCAAGCACTCCGAGCAAAGCTGGTGGAAGAAGCGCAAGAAGCTGCTACTGCCACTTCTGAAGAGCTAGTCACAGAGTTAGCGGATCTTTATGAAGTGTTGGACGCGCTGATGGTGGCTTACAGCATTGACCGTGAGGCAGTGTTAGCAGAACAGAGATGGAAGCACAGCGATCGGGGTGGTTTCAGCCAGCGTCTCCGCTTGCTGTGGAGTGGGGCAGACTAGAGACAGCACTATTAGGGGTAGCCTCCTTGAGTCTGAGAGATCTCGATCTTCGCCATCAGTACCGCAGCGATCGCCATCAATTGTTAGAGGATTTCTACATCCTTTGTCTGGAGCGATCTCTGACCTACGATCGCGCAGTCGGTTTCTTTTCCAGCAGCTCGCTAGCTGCCGCAGCTAAAGGCATCACAGCGCTGATTCGAGTCGGTGGCAGGATGCGTCTGATTGCTTCGCCTCATTTATCGCAAGCCGATGCCGACGCGATCGCTCAGGGACTCAAACAGCGAGAAGACGTGATCACAGCCGTACTGCTGCATGAACTGGAGCAACTAGACCAACTGGCTCACGATCGACTGGGCTATCTGGCATGGCTATTAAGTAAGGGACTACTGGAAATCAAGTTGGCAGTGCATCAAGACCCCTATCAGCGTGGACTTTACCATGAGAAGCTGGGCATTTTCAAAGACGTGGCTGCTAACGTGGTCGTCTTTACGGGGTCAGTAAATGAGAGTGCCAGTGGCTTCATCGACAATTTTGAGTGTGTAGATGTCTTTCGCTCTTGGCGATCAGGAGATGATGAGCGGATTGCTGAGAAGCTGGATGACTTCCACCGCTTGTGGGAGAACCAGACTCCGACCCTGGAAGTGCTAGCGTTTCCTGAAGCGGCGCGTCGATCGCTGCTTCAGCTTTGCCCGATGCAAGTTCCGGCAAGAGAAAAGTCAGAAAGGAGCAGCCGAGAATCACAGGGTGACTATGCACTTTCTGCCTCAAAACCTTTTGATGCCACCGCTTGCTACCCAATCACTCCAGCTTGGTTGAGCCTCCGTCCTTACCAAGAGCAGGCGATCGCCAACTGGTTTGCCAACAAGGGGCGAGGCACCCTCAAGATGGCGACAGGGAGCGGGAAGACGATTACGGCGTTGGCGATCGCGGCTGAGTTATACCGTAAAAGCGTGCAGCAAAAGAAGCCGCTTCAAGGGCTGCTGATTGTCTGCCCGTATCGTCATTTGGTGACGCAGTGGGCAGAAGAAGCTCGTAGGTTTGGCTTGCAGCCCATCTTGGCGTTTGAAACAGTGAAAGATTGGCAGGGCGAACTACAGTCGCAACTGCTGGCGATACTTTCGGGGAATCAGCGTTTTGTCACAGTGATTACCACCAACGCAACGCTCATTCGAGACAGCTTTCAGTCCCAGCTGCAATTTTTCCCAAAGCGATCGTTGATCATTGGCGATGAGGCACATAACCTGGGTGCAGCTCGCTTAGAGTCTAGCCTGCCTCAAGATATCAAGATGCGCTTGGCTCTGTCCGCAACACCTGAACGCTACTTTGATGAGCGAGGTACGGAGCGCTTGTTCGCGTACTTTGGTGCGGTATTAGAGCCAGAGTTTACGTTGAAGGACGCGATCGCCGCCAAAGCGTTGGTGCCCTACCTTTACTATCCGGTTCTCGTAGAGCTAACGGAGCCTGAGATTGAACGGTACGAGGAACTCACCAGTCGTATTGGTCGGGCAATTGGGATTGGAGGCAATACGGATGACAACGAGATGCTAACAGCCTTGCTGATGCAACGGGCACGGCTTGTGGGGGCAGCGACCAACAAGCTAGAAGCTCTGCGCCAAATCATGTCTGATCGACTGCAAACAAGCCATACTTTGTTTTACTGTGGTGACGGCTCGGTAGAAGACGAGGTGACTGAAGAGAGCATTCGCCAACTCGAAGCGGTGACGGCTCTGTTACAAGACGAGTTAGGCTATCGGATTAAAACGTATACTGCTGAAACTAGCCTGGACGAACGGGAGGAACTCCGCTACCAGTTCACACATGGCACGGTACAAGGGTTGGTTGCCATTCGCTGCTTAGATGAAGGAGTAGATATTCCAGCCATTCAAACCGCCGTAATTTTGGCAAGCAGCAGCAACCCTCGGCAGTTTGTGCAGCGACGGGGGCGCATTCTCCGCCCAAGCCCAGGTAAGGAGAGAGCAGCATTGTTTGACATGATTGTTATACCACCTGATTTGGAGCGAGAATCTCTGAGCATAGAGCGAAATTTGCTGCGGAAAGAGCTACAGCGGTTTGTTGAATTTGCGGATTTAGCCGTTAATAGTGGGCAGGCTAGAAAGATACTGCTACCGTTGCAAGAAAAGTATCAGTTGTTGGAGCTTTGATGCTGATGACTTCGGACAATAATGATATCGAAGAACCCATTACCACCGCGACTCCCGAAGTTGAAACGATCATTCGAGCTGTGATTCTGTTGGAGAAAGAGAACTTACACTCTGATCGACCCAGGATTAAGGCAGACATTCTGAAGATCATCAAGGATGCAGTGCAATGAGGCTACTCTCAATCAAGCTGTTTAATTTTCGTCAGTTTTGGGGTGAGGTAGAGCTTGAACTAGCCAATCAGTCAGGGCAGACCATTACGGTGATCCACGGCAACAATGGTGCAGGCAAAACGACCCTGCTCAATGCGTTTACATGGGTCTTGTATGGGCAGCACACAGGCGCATTTGCTTCACCAGAGCAACACATTAACAACCGGGCGATCGTCCAAGCGGCTCCGAATAGCCGGATTGATTGTTGGGTTGAGGTGTTGTTTGAGCATAACGGTAGCCGCTATCGTGCACGCCGATCGTGCTACACCGAAAAGAGCAATGCACAGGACGTTTCCTTAGAACAAGGGGGCGAACTGGCACTCCAAATTAATGGCAAATTGGTCAAGTCTCCTGAGCGACCAGAAGACAAAATTGGACAGGTATTGCCCGATAGTTTGCATCGCTACTTCTTCTTTGATGGGGAACGGATCGATCGCATGGCAAAGTCTGAAAATAAGCTGGAAATTGCCAAAGCGATCAAGACGTTGCTGAGTGTGGAGGTGCTAGACAGAGCCATCAACCACTTAAAAGAAGCACGCCGATCGCTGGATAAGGAACTGGCAGAGATTGGCGATCCGGAGACGAAGCGACTGGTTAAAGAAAAGGACGATCGATTGACCGAAAAGGCAGAACTAGAAGCGGGACGAGCAGAAATTGCGGCTGAGCTTAAGGCCTTTGAGGAGCAGAAGCAAAAAGTGACGACGTTGCTGCGCGACTACGATAAGGTCGGGCAGATTCAGGAGCGACGGGATACTTTAATTCAGTCGGCAGAGGAAACGCAAGCACAGCTAGAGAGAAGTGAAGAAAAGCTACGACGCACCATCTCGGCACGAGGCTATATGGTGTTTTTGGGAGACGCGATCGCACAATTTCGCACGTTATCGGATGAACTGCGCCAACGGGGGGAACTTCCAGCAGGGATTAAACAGCAATTTGTGGAAGATTTGCTAGAAGATGGGGAATGCATTTGCGGCACCGCGCTGAAGCAGGGCACTAAAGCTCGCCAACAAGTCGAATCCTGGCTCGATCGCTCTGGTATTCAGCAGGTAGAAGAAGCGGTCATCCAGATGGGTGGTGAAGTCAACAGCATTGAGCGGCAAATCCCCGAATTTTGGGCAGAGGTCGAGCAAGAGCAAGCCAGTATTGAGAACCTGCGGCACCTCCTCTCGACGTTAGAAAATCAGCTTGAGCAAATCCGGAGCGATTTGAAGGGCAGTGAGGATGTGAACGTCAGTGGGTTAGAAAAGCGACTGGAAGAGATTGAAGCGAAAATCATTGATCTTCATCGAGAAGATGAAAATACCCTACGAGACATCGAAGCGTGTGACGTAGATGTTGCCGCCCTGAATAAGCAGATTAAAGAACTCAAAGCAAAAAGTAAGCAGCAGGCACAGATCAAGCGTCAAATAGCGGCTACTGAGGATGCGATCGCGCGACTGGAAGAAGTGCGGCGGCGGGTTGACCAAAAGTTTCGGGCCGTGCTGGAGATGAAGGTACGCGAGATTTTTCGGCAAGTCTCGTTTAAGACGCAGGTACCGAAGCTGACCGAAAACTATGAATTGGTTTTGGTGGAAACGCTGCTGGATGGAGAAAGCGTTGTCGCTCCTTCGACGGGCGAGAACCAGATCCTCAGCCTCTCTTTTATTGGCAGCGTGATTGATCGCGTGCGCTATTGGAGTAAGAAGCATTCGTTGATTGGGTTAGCCAACAGCAGTTTTCCGATCGTGATGGATTCGCCCTTTGGCACCCTGGATGAAAACTATCGCCGTCAGATTGCCAAACTCATCCCCACTCTTGCCGATCAGCTTGTGGTGCTGGCAACTAAAACCCAGTGGCGTGGCGAGGTCGAAGCAGAAATGACACCCTACATCGGCAAAGAATATGTGCTCGTCTTCAACTCAGCGAAACCAGATAACTCGCCGGACACGATCGAACTCAATGGCGAAACCTACCCGTTGGTGCGCCAAAGCCCCAATGAGTTTGAGTGGACAGAAGTTTTAGAGGTAGACAGACGGTGAAAACCGGTAGCCTCCTTTACCGCTTGTTTCAGCTTTCACCCAGTATTTTCTTTGAACTCATTGGTCAGCCTGGGAGTCAAGCCAGCGATTACGAATTCCGTTCCGTAGAGATCAAGCAAACCTCGTTTCGGCTTGATGGCGTGTTGTTGCCCACAGTCGGCGCAACCGATCGCCCCGTTTATTTCAGCGAAGTCCAGTTCCAGAAAGACCAGAAGCTTTATCACCGCTTCTTTGCAGAAATCTTTCTCTACCTGGCACAAAACCCAGCAACCTATGACTGGCAGGGCATTCTCATTTATCCCGATCGCAGCGTCGAGCCAGATCAGGCAAGGTTGCATCAATTGTTAGTGGATAGCCCCAAAGTCAGGCGAGTGTATTTGAATGAGTTGGGAAAAATTACTAGCCTGCCTTTAAGCGTTGGCATCGTCAAGCTAGTTGTTGAAGCAGAGGAGACAGCACCAGAGCAAGCGAGACAATTGCTTCAGCGATCGCGTCAAGAGAATGTTGCAGGGATCTCTAGCCAAGCGATCATTGAGTTAGTTGAAACTATTATGGTGTATAAGTTCACGACGTTGAGCCGGGAGGAGATTGAGACCATGCTAGGACTAGGCGACTTGAAGCAAACCAGAGTCTACCAGGAAGCGTTGCAGGAAGGACGACAGGAAGGACGACAGGAAGGACGACAAGAAGGACGACAGGAAGGGCGGCAAGAGCTGATCGAAAACCTGCTCAAAGCTCGATTCGGTAGCCTGGATGAAGCATTAGCTAACGTAGTGGCAGCGCTGCTAGAGATGCCAGCTGCTGAATTTACGCCGCTGTTGCTTCAGTTGTCGCGCGAGGAGCTGATCGATCGCTTGACGCAAGATAAGTAGCCCGATTCTCACTGAGACGCTACGCGATCGCCCCTCTTGGGAATGCTTAGAATTACAGCTCCTTTGCTCCTCTATCTCTCATCCCTCTACCTATGACGATCGCACAACTAATCGCCGAAAAGTTAGATACTCTGCCACCAGAGAAGCAGCAAGAAGTGCTTGATTTTGTTGAATTTTTGCAAGCTAAATTTTCAAGCAACCTATCTCCGGTCTCTGACCATCAATCAGTTTCGTTTCTAGAAGCGGCAAGTGAATTTGTCGGTTGTCTAGAAGGACCAGGCGATCTTTCTACAAATCCGAAGTATATGGAAGGCTTTGGAGAATCATGAGGCGGCAAGTCTTGCTAGATACGGGACCGCTAGTTGCTTTCCTTGACCACCGAGATATGTTTCACGAATGGGCAAAGAGAGAATTGTCTACAATCGCCCCACCACTGTTAACATATGAAGCTGTCCTCGCTGAAGCTTGCTTCCTGTTAGGCAAGATTCACCGGGGACAAGAGACCGTTATGGCATTGGTGCAGAGCGACCGACTGAAAATCTCTTTTGTGCTTTCTGATGAAGCTTTTTGTGCTTTCTGATGAAGCTGTAAGTGTGGGCAATTTACTGATGCGTTATCAAGCTGTACCAATGTCATTAGCAGATGCCTGCATAGTGAAGATGGCAGAACAGAATCCTCAAAGCATGGTATTAACCCTTGACAGCGATTTTAGAATTTATCGTAGAAATAAGAATCAAACCATTCCGATCATTATGCCTGAGTCTTGAGGGCGATCGCCCTACCTGCATAAACTGATAGAAACTCTAAAACAATATTCACCCCTTTACGTCTTCACCTATGCCGATCGCGCAACTCATTCTGGATAAGCTAGAAACACGACAATTAACACAACTATGCGAACACAATCAGGTTGCCCGTCTAGAACTGTTTGGTTCGGCAAGTACCGATCGCTTTGATCCCACGACCAGTGATTTGGATTTTTTGGTTGAGTTTGCTGATCAGACTCCTAATGGCGCTGCGACTCATTTTTTTACACTTCGTCGAGGCTTGGAGGAGCTTTTTGGAAGGGCAGTTGATCTGGTGGAGGTGCAAACAATTCACAATCCCTACTTTCTAGAAGCGATCGCATCCACGCGGCAGGTTGTGTATGCTTGGATAAAGCAGAGCTAGTGAAGCCTCTGAGCGAAGCAAGCGTGAGCGTGACATCAAAAACTATCTTTCCCCTCAAAGGGTTTAATTGTGGAGAGGTCATGGAGCTAAGGAATCTTTTAAGAGACAAACGCGCAGAAATTTTTGCGATCGCGGCAAAGTATGGCGCTTCTAATATTCGCGTCTTTGGTTCTGTTGCGCGTGGAGAAGAGCATCTTGATAGTGATGTGGATTTTTTGATGGAGATTGAGCCAGGTAGAAGTTTACTTGACCAGATTGCGTTAAGGCAGGATTTGGAAGGGTTACTAGGACGCAAAGTAGATGTTGCGGAGCCGGAAACGCTGCACGATCGCATCCGCGATCGGGTTTTGCAGGAGGCTGTGCTTTTGTGAGAGATGAAAGCCTTTATCTGATCGATATTTTGAGCTGTATGCAAAAGATTGAGTCGTATACGGTGGATGGGCGAGATGCTTTTCTAGAGTCACCCATGATGCAAGATGCTGTAATCCGAAATTTAGAAATCATCGGCGAGGCAACAAAACAACTCTCTGTGGAATTGCGTCAATCTAACCCTGACGTTCGTTGGCAACAGATGGCTGGTTTAAGAGATATTCTCATTCATGCCTACATGAAGGTTAATCTAGAACGAGTCTGGATCATTGTTGAGCAGGATTTACCAGAACTTAAAGTTAGAATTGAAGAAATCTTGGCAACAATAGACGCAAGTAGATAAGCCCACTCTTCACTCTTCACCCCTTCACCGCTCTACCTCTTCACCCTTCACTTCCCCACTCTTTACTCTCCCCCTCCCCCTCCCTCAATGGCAGACCTCCGCATCAAAGTTGCAAAAGATAAAGCCAAACTGGTCAAAGCTCTGAGAGCAGGGGATGGTTCAACTGAGTTGTTCTCAGATCTATGTTGATGTGTGATTATTAGTAACGTTGAAAATTTAGCTTAACAAGCATTATCAAATTGAATCAGTATGAAAGGTCGAGTCAGGGTTGCTAGAGATAAAGCAGAGTTTATTCGATCGTTGAAGAACTCAGAAACGCCCAGCGCCCCTTTCCAAACGTATGCTGATATTGTCACCTTCGCTGCTGTCATCGGCTCAAAACGCAAAAGACGTGAACCTCTAGAGAAAATTTCTATGAAAGATCCTGATCCAATTCCACAGGATCAATTTTTTACGAGAGGGTACGAATCGATCATTAATCTATTGGCTCTAGTGAGCATTAAAGATCCAAAAGTTCTCTCCTCTAGTGAAGAGTATGAAAACCAGCGACTAAGAACATTTGAGGAATACGCCAATGCAGGCTTTAGAATTTTGCGCGATGAGCTATCAGGATCGGAAGACTATACAAGACAAATCTTGTTGGTACTAATAAAAGCTAGGCTCGACGAAAAAGAGGATGAAACGGATTTAAATGTATTTTTTGAATGACTTATGGTTGATTTTGATCAACTGGAACAAATTCAATATTACTCAATTAAATTTGCACGATTAAGAGTCGATCGCGCTCACGGTATCGCGCCTCACAAACCAATTTTACTCTTGTCTGTTATTGAATTAATCAGAGTAGGCTCAATTCATCATAATCAGATCTTTCTGACAGAGGAAATGCTTTTGACCTTCCTCAATATTTGGAATTATCTAGGCTCGGAGACACACAACCCAGATATTTCTCGACCTTTTTTTCATCTAAGTGGTGACAAGTTTTGGCATCTCATCCCCAATCGTGGTTTTAGAAAAGTCATCAACTCTAAAATCAAGCTAAAAACTTTTTCAGAGGTGCAGCAGGCTGTTAAATATGCACAAATGGATGATGTGTTATTTGAATTGCTTCGAGAGCCAATGACAAGAGCGAGTTTGACGACTATCTTAGTCCATAAGTGGTTTAATCATAAGCTTGAGCAGTATAACCAACTGTTACAATCGACCTCTCATTATCATTCACCCGATCACTGCAATGAGCTGGATGAAGAGTACAGGCTAGATGCAAAAAGACCTCAACTATTACATCAGTAAGTTTAGAAATCTTCGGGTTAATACGGCTAGAGGAAAAACTCCGTACCAGCCGATTCTTTTATTATCAATTATTGAATTAATAGGGCAGAGATACATTAGTGAAAACCGCATTTATTTGACGACCACACTCATGTCTGTGTTTGTGAAATACCGTAGCCAACTGAGTTCTCCCAACTATCAAGCTGATCTGGCTCAACCTTTTTTCTTTTTGAGCCGCGCAGATGAACCGTTTTGGTATCTTTGTCCCAAGCCAGGACATGAAGAGGTATTGAGATCTGGAAGTAGGCTCAATACAGTCAATCTATTGATGAAAAATGTTGATTATGCCTATGTAGATCATGAACTTTTTAGTTTGCTGCAATCGCCAATCAATAGAAATGCTCGGTAGTGCGTCAAAGAATGGTGGGTCGAGTAAAGTAGGGAGACCGCTACTTTT
>NZ_JCACKR010000005.1:0-9289 GCF_059505485.1 Stenomitos rutilans | reverse complement strand
TCAGTGCTTTGTTAGAAACTCTTCTCCCTTAACTCCCTGAATTACCTATAGAGCCTTGCCTTTTACCCTTTACCCATTGGTAGAAAGTGAAGGAATGCAGGTGAAAGTCAAGCCAGCCACTGGATAGTATGCCCCACTCAGCGAGCCTCCAAGACCCCGTGCGACGACATCACCCACCAGCGTTAACCAACGCCGTTGTCAGCCAACAACACCAGGCCTTGCGGCGTCCAGCCGTGTCTGCCCCCGCTGCCTCTTCTCGGCAGTGGGGACGGCGAGAGGGCGCCGGAGCTGACCGTTAAGGGTGGCAGCCGTGCGGCGCGGGCGCGGGCGACAGGTGCCCTGGGTGGGAGCAGTAACGCGGTACTGAGTCCGCGCCGATCGGTTGTGGTGCCAAGCGGTCCAGGTCTCGCAACCATCGGTAGCACAACGATGTTGAGCGTTTCCCGCCCAGTGGTTTGAGCGCGGGGTGCCGGCTGGGTTGCCCGTGCTCACGGCGCGCTGGGTGCGGCGAGCGAGCCGACCGCTGGCGGAGCGTGTGCCAGTAGCCTTAGCACCCTTGGAGCGGGTCTGGGTTGGCGACGGCTCCCCACGCGCAGCGCTGTTTCGCTGCCCCACCGCGGTTGCTTTGAGCGCGAGGGTTTGGGGACTTGGGTTCGGTGGCGGTGCTCCTCACCCAGCAGGTTGGCGGCCTCACCCGCCGCCAAGCCAAGGCACGCGGTCGCAGCCGCACGGGTGGAGCCGCAGTGCGGTGCACCGTGGCCCACTGATGCACCGCGGCCAAGGCGACAAGGGTCAGCCCAGCTTGAGCTGGCACGGGGTCGCAGTCCAGGTGGGCTCCGCTGGGCACACCGACCGCACCGCGGTCACGGCCCCCACGGGACGGCCCCCCTTGGGCGTGGCTGACCTTGACTGCCCTCGCTGGCGGCGGGCGGCAACCTGCCACACGCGCCAGCGCCAGCGCGGTCTCACGGACTGGTGGACTGGCTCCAGCAACCGCAGCCAGCGGCACCGCTGGGCCGCCTGGCGCTTCGACGCCGTCTGGCGATGGAGCCGCTGCACTCGCCCCTGCACTCGCTGTCCCCTTCGAGCGCCGCGCCTTGGCAAGGCGTTTGCCAGGGGTCTCTCACTGCGCCCTTGCCCTGGCTAAGCGCACGACCACCGACCCCATGCCCGACGTCGCGGCACCGGCAAAGCGCGACCTTGCTGGCCTCAAGGCGGTACGCCAAAACCTTCCCAAGCTCGACTGGTCGCCGTCCCCATCCGTCTTGACAGAAACAGGTTTGTCTTAACTTGTTAGGAATGGGCAAAGGATAAAAAGCAGAATGTACGAGGCAGAGGAGGCAACTCAAAACTCTTACACCTCTCACCTCTCACCTCTCTTGAAACTCAAAACTCTCTAGCTTGTCGGCGCAAAGCGCTACTCAAAACTCAAAACTCTCCCCCCCTTCCTACTCCCTACTCCCTACTCCCCACCCCCCTCTGGCAGCTGGCTCATTTGTTCCAGGTTCAGGACTTTTGCCAGCGTTTTAGCATCCATCAAGCCTCGTTCCAGCACGATCGCACGCAACGATTTGCCCGTCTCAAGGGATTCTTTGGCCACTGCTGCTGCATTGAGATAACCAATGTGGGTGTTAAGTGCTGTTACGAGCGCAAGACTGCCTTCTGCATAGGCGAGACACCGATCGCGGTTCGCGGTAATCCCTTTGATCCCCCTCTCTGCCAGAGCGGCGATCGTGTTGCCGAGAATCTCAATGCTGTGGATCAAGTCGTAAGCAATCAGCGGCATCATCACGTTCAGTTCGAGTTGTCCTGCTTGGGCAGCAAAGGCGATCGCGGTGTCATAGCCCATCACCTGAAAGCACACCTGGGAGGTCATTTCTGCCATCACAGGATTGTACTTTCCGGGCATGATGGACGAACCAGGTTGCACAGGTGGCAGTTGAATTTCCTTAAAGCCTGTTTTGGGACCAGAATCAAGCAGGCGCAGATCGTGAGAGATTTTGACGCAATCTTGCGCCAGGTTGCGAAGGGAACCAGAAACGTTGACGAAGGGTGCCATACTCTGCATGGCTGCCATGAGGTGAGGGGCAGGTCGCAGCGGTTGGTCAATTAGATCTGACAAAATTTCTGCCACGCGAAAACGGTATTGGGTATGGGTATTGAGTCCTGTGCCTGCTGCACTGCCGCCCAAGCCCAAAATCATCAAGTCCTTTGAGGCGGTTTCAATCCGCAGCAGATGTTCGCTCAAAATCTGTGCCCAAGCGCGAAAATTGTCGCCTAACCTCACGGGAACGGCATCTTGCAGGTGCGTTCTGCCCGATCGAATCACATCGTGAAATTCCTGCGCCTTTGCTTCCAGTGCTGCGATCGCTCCTGCTAAAGCGGGATACAGCGATCGCTCTAGCGCCAGCAGTCCCCCAATCCGGATCGCAGTCGGAATCACATCGTTCGTAGACTGCCCGTAGTTCACATGGTCGTTGGGATTCAACCGCTTGTAGTTGCCCTTCACATCGCCCAGAATTTCCAGCGCCCGATTCGCAAGCACTTCATTCACGTTCATGTGATGCGATGTGCCTGCCCCCGCCTGATACACATCCACCACAAACTGATCGCGCAGTTTCCCATTCAGCACTTCGTCTGCTGCCTGCACGATCGCCTGACTGATTTCGGGTGTGATGCAGTCCAATTCTCCATTGGCGATCGCGGTTGCCTTCTTAATCAGCACACAGGCATCAACATAGGTTGACAAGGGCTTCAAACCGCTAATCGGAAAGTTCTCAATCGCCCGCAGCGTTTGAATGCCGTAATACGCCGTGTCGGGAATCTGCCGATCGCCCATCGAATCTTTCTCAACGCGATACGCTTCTGGGTTCGTCATAGGTTTTATCGGGTCTGGTTACTCTCCACCAATATTCCACAACTTAGCGCTGAAGCGGTTATTTGCGATACCCTTATGCTCTAAACAAAACCCTCACTATGGCAAAGCTCAGACTGGTACGATCGCACCATGTTTGACAACATCTGCAAGTTTCTCGCTGAAACCTTTTCGACTGACTTTGCTAACTGGTTGCTGAGAGAATCCATTGAACTAATCTCATTAAGTCTATCTGAACTTTCCCTTGAGCCGATTCGTGCTGATGCGATCATTCTGCGACAGTCGGAAGCGATCGTGCTGCACTGCGAGTTTCAGACAGAACCAAACAAAGACAACACGATCGCAATCCATTCGCCACAAATGCAGAGCAATATTGGCAATGTGAGACCAGGCTTAAACCAACTTAAGGTGAGGAGTAATCGACCACTACTCAGCCAGTTGCTGTTCCGATCCACAACTGCAACAATTCAAAGTTAAAACTAGATTATGCAGGTGGCATCAGCACTAAAATAGTTTGCTTTTGATGCTTGCGATAAATTTGAAAATCACTGTCAAGCGTTAGCACCAGGCTATTGTTCTACAGCTCTGACATCGTACTAGACACGCATCGGCTAGAGATATGGGCATCGATCGATAGCCAGTCAGAAACTGTCTCATACCGATTTAAAGAATGACGGCTACAGATCAATCGGTGGGTAGGGGCAAGGCAATGCCTTGCCCCTACAGGATGTGTCGCATTTTCAATTCAAATTGGTATCACAGCGATCATCTCTTCCTCTAAGGATCGTGGATTAAATAAGACCGGAAATCATGTGACTTGAGGTTTGGCAGTGTAATTCCACTTCGGTAAGAATTCATCAAAGACAATCTGCGTGGTTTCTTTAACCCATCATCCTTCTCCTAATTTCCCGGTCTTATTTTGTTCCGGTTCCTAAGATAGATTGAATTGTGTAGAGCAGTAGTGCAGCGATCGAAATTCAGCATACACAAGCAATCCCTTTAAACCTTGAAGTTAACTGTAGATGAACAAGTGCTTGCCTACGATCGTCGTACATTCATGCAGCACCAATCCTGGCGTTTCCACAGAGCCGCGACGACCCAGCCATTTTCTTCGAGGGTGTCGGCGACAGGCTTTGCCTGATCGAGCAGAATGCCGCTAAAGATGCCCCAAGTGTGTGAATGGGCGATCGCGGTCATCTGAGGAATCAAGTCAATGATGACTTCAGCGAGGATATTGCAAACAATGCCATCCACAGGTGCATCAATGATTTCGGCAACGCGATCAACACTGCCTTGCTCGACGACCAGTTGTTCGCCCTTAATCTCGTTGAGATCGCGGCTCTCGCGGGCGGCTTTTACGGCTAGCGGATCGGTATCCACCCCGTAGGCTTTTTTGGCACCCAATAGAATAGCCCCGATCGACAAAATGCCAGACCCGCAGCCAATATCGGCAATGGTGAGCTCCGTCGCCTCACCACCCAGCCGCATTTCGAGCGATTCCAGGCAAAGCTGGGTTGTGGCATGATCGCCCGTTCCAAAGGCAACCCCCGGCTCAAGCTGGAGCACAATGCGATCGGTGTTCTCTGGCTCCGGTAGCCAAGCGGGATTGATGAGAAAGCGATCGCCAATTTCCTGCGGCTGCCAGTAGGCTTTCCAGGTTGTCGCCCAATCTTCTTCGTCAATCAAATCCCACTGCACGGCTGGGATGGGCAGCCCTACACACAGCGCATCTTGCCGTAACGCCAAGGCTAGCGCTGCTAAATCCAGCACGTGTGCTTGCTCTTGCGGCAAGTAGGCTCCAATCAGCGAGGAGTACCCTTTGATCTCACTGGACATGCCACGACAGCCAAACACCTCCAGCCGCCAAAAGATTGTTTCTTCCAGCGCGGCATCGCAAAGAATCTGAATTTCCCACCAACTGCTTGCCATAAGAGCGTTCAGCGTTCAGCGTTCAGCTTAGGTTGCCAGTTTTGCTGCCATTACCAGTCATTGCTGATGGCTGACGGCTGATCGCTGACAGCTACAACGTTACCGTATAAGCATCCCGAATCCCTGGCACTTTCAAAATCTCGGCCAGGATGTTGTCGGGAAGGGGATCGTCGATGCTGAGTACCATAACCGCATCGCCACGCACAATCTTACGACCGACCTGCATACTGGCAATGTTGACATTAAAGTCACCCAGCAACGAGCCGATTTTGCCAATAATCCCTGGCATGTCGCGGTGCAGGGTAAAGAGCATGTAGCGGTTGGGCGGCACGTTGACCGGAAACTCATCCACATTTGTAATACGAATTTCAGAATCACCCAACAGCGCACCCGTGACAGAATGTTCGCCAAGAGAGCCTTTCGCTGAAAGATGAAGTGAACCTGCGTAGTCCTTGATAGAAGCATCACGGGTTTCGATAACGCGAATGCCGCGTTCCTTCGCTTCCAAGCTAGCGTTGACGTAGTTGACCCGCTCCTGCAAGGCGTGAGAGAGCAAGCCTTTGAGAGCCGCCACGACGATCGGCTGACTTTGATTGGTTGCCAGTTCACCCTGGAGCCGCACCGTGAGGGATTCCACCCGTCCGCCTGCCAGTTGCGCGACCAGATTGCCCAGCGTCTCAGCGAGTTGCAGGTAGGGGCGCAGTTGCTCCAGCAGATCGGGACGCAACCCAGGAATGTTGACGGCCGATCGCGCAGGTAAGCCCAGCAGCACATCCCGAATTTGCTCAGCCACGTCGATCGCCACATTTACCTGTGCCTCTTCAGTCGAAGCACCCAGGTGAGGGGTCATCACCATCTCTTTGCCGAGCGATCGGAACGGCGATTCGCCCAACGGCTCTTGCTCGTACACATCCAGTGCGGCTCCGGCAATTTTGCCTTCCTTGAGCGCCTCTGCCAGGGCCGCTTCATCAATAATGCCTCCCCGAGCACAGTTGATAATGCGGACTGTCGGCTTCATGCGGGCGATCGCATCTGCATTGATGAGGTGAGTCGTTTCTGCCGTTTTGGGAATATGCAGCGTAATGTAGTCTGCCTGTTGCAGCAGCACATCCATTTCGACAATCCGACAGCCCAATTGTTCTGCCCGTTCGTGAGAAATAAAGGGATCGTAAGCCAACAGTTTCATGCCCATTGCACGAGCAACGGTTGCTACATGGGCACCAATTTTACCCAACCCGACAATACCCAACGTTTTTTTGTAGACTTCAACGCCCGTGTAATGCTTACGATCCCACTTGCTCGCTTTAACAGCCTGGTTCGCATCGGCAATGTAGCGCGACATCGCCATCATCATGGCTAAGGTATGCTCAGCAGCGGCGATCGTATTGCCTTCTGGCGAGTTGACCACCACAATGCCCTTGCGGGTTGCTGCCAGCACATCCACATTGTCTACACCAACGCCTGCTCGTCCAATAATTTTGAGTTGATTACCCGCCTCAATGACTGCCTGCGTGACGCGCGTCCCGGAGCGAATCATCAGCGCATCGTAGTCTGGAATGATTTTGATCAGGTCATCGGGCGACAAATCCGTTTTAACGTCAACCTGCGCCACTTGAGAGAGGATATCGATCCCCACCTGGTCGATCGGATCAGAAACAAGAACTTTAGGCATAACAACCAGTCAGGGTTAAACGCAGAGCGCTCTAGAGAACAACAAAAGGTAATTTTTGAATACAGCCATCACGACAAAAGCTTCAGTCACGAGGGAAGACGCAAAGGGTTCCCTCACTCACTTAAGATGAAGATGGCTATCCAAACAGACCATCTAGATTACGTCATTTTGAGTCTTGCTTTGCCGAAATCGCTTGATTTTTTAATCTCTGTTTCTTCGCTATTAGGTATCTGTTCTTCCTATGAATTATCTTGTTGCCGTCTTGAGCGATCGCATCCAGGCAGAAGAGGCGTACTCAGCGCTTGAACGCCAGGGACTACCGATGGCTAAGATTGCCATTTTGGGCAAAGGGTACAAAAGTGCCGATGAGTACGGCTTACTTGACCCCAACCAGGAAGCTAGTAAGCAGGTCAAGCTCATGGCTATTTGGCTTGTCCCTTTTGGCTTTGCCGCTGGCTATGTGTTTAATCTGATTACTGGCCTCGATACCTTTGCCTGGGCTGGCGACATTGGCAGCCATATTATTGGCGGCTTGCTGGGCGCTGCATCGGGTGCGTTGGGCAGCATTTTTGTGGGAGGTGGCGTTGGTTTGACCTCAGGTAGCGGTGATGCGCTGCCCTATCGGAATCGCCTTAGTGCTGGTAAATACCTAGTCGTTGTCAAAGGTTCAGAAGCGCTTACCCGACAAGCAACGACGATTCTGCGGCAGTTTGAGCCTGAAAATCTTCAGGGCTATGTGGATACGTCTGACGCTTAGGATTGCGGATTAAATAACTTCGACAAGTGAGATGTTCTGTAGGGGACGCACGGCTGTGCGCCCGTACCTCAAGATCACACTTTAATTAATTCTCGTTCTTTAGTTAGGGTTTAGCCTTTGGTAAGGAAGCATTATCCTCGATTAAACGCTGCTATCCGAAGGCTAAACTTCCTCAACAGTAATAGCTGCCGTTCGACCGTTTGATCCAGTCAGAACAGCAGCTAAAGAAGGGAGATTATGTTGTCTGGAAATGACTCGATGGAAAAAGCGAGCGCTCTACAGCAGGCCCCAGAAATGTAGAACACCTTGACCAGAGTAAAGTTCAAGCAGTAGTGCAGCCAGGAAGCCAATCATGGCAAGACGACCGTTCCACAGTTCTGCTTGGGGAGTGAAACCAAACTTCCAAGCATTGCGATCAGTTTCAACGATGGGAGTGGTCACTTTTGGTGTTGCGTTAGTCATGGTTATTGCTCCAATTACTTTCAGATTGACAAAGATGACGGATCAAGGAACTAGCGCCCTTAATGAAGTGGAAAACCACCACTAAAGCTTCGTTAAGTTATGTAAATTAATATAACGAAGGATTTCAAGAATGGCTAGGTAAGTTGAGTAGATCTTTCCAAAGGGGCAAAACCGTATTTTGGGGAAGCAAGGGGGCAGGGTGCTTCGATTGTTCAGTTGTGGCAGTCTCTAGTGCATAGTCAGGCTATCTTGATGCAGGGGAACTAGTTTAATGGCGACTGTTGCACGGCTGACTCAAAACATTCTTTCCTGTTCCCTCACTTCCAACTGAACAGTAGCAAAATGCCGCTGAGGGCTAGGAATACGCCTACGATCGCCCTGATGCTAACTTTCTCGCCCAGCCGGATCGCCACTGGAATGACGAACAAAGGACTGGTCGCACTGAGAGACTGGGCGATGCCAGTGGCCGTGTATTTCAATGAAACCTGTTGAAGCCAAATGGCAAGATAGGTGCTGGCGAAAGCGGTTCCGATAAGGATGATCAAGAAGCGGCGCGATCGCAGTGGCTTTAGGGCTTGTACGGGTCGCCGTTGTAGCAGTAGCCAGACCAACAACACCAAGCCTCCTGCTACTAACCGAATTAAGGAGCTCCACAGCGGATCGATCGCGGTGCCTGCAAGGGCAGCTCTGGAAAGCACCGCGCCACTCGCCTGTCCCAGCGCGGCCAGGAAGCCAAAGACTGTCCCTCGCCACAAATAGCTTTGAGGTTGCTGTGTGCTGTGCGTTCGTTCAACGACGACCCAGGTGACACCCGCGATCGTCAGGACAATGCCAAGCCAAGCACCAACTGCAAGACGTTCCTGCAAGAAAACCAATGCCATAACAGCCGCTAGCGGTGGTGCAACTGACTCTAAAACCAATGCCCTCCGCGCACCTAAGCAGTTGAGTGCTTCAAAGTACGCGGTGTCGCCAAACCCAATACCAACCACACCACTGAGAACGAGCAGCCCGATCGCTGTCATGCTGACATGAGGTAGTAGCTCGCCTTTTAGCAGCAACGTGAGGATGAGGAGGGCGATCGCAATCACTCCTTTCACTAAATTCAGCACCAATGGCGGTAGCTGCCGCCCAATGTCGGTATAGATGACAGACGCGATCGCCCAAATGAACGCCGCACTGAGTGCTGCCAGTTCCCCACGAAAATCTGTGAGCAATGAGAAAGCCACTGTGTTCTGATTAAATCAATGGGTTACAAATGCTCTTCATACATGAGAGAGTCTGAGGGTAGCATCCCCAAGTGCTCGTAAACCGCTTGTGCCTTTACATTACCTTGGTACACATAGAGACGCAGACCACACGCATTCGCCAGGGTTGCTTGACTTTTCAAATGTTGGTAGAGAGAGCGAAAAATGCCTTGCTGACGATAGTTCGGTTCCACGTAAACATCCTGTAGCCACCAGAACCAGGCGTTTCTGAAATCGCTCCATTCAAACGTCACTAAAACCACTGCAATGACTCTATCGCCAACTTCAACGACCGTATAGAACCCATTTGAGATCTCAAGGGGAGGCAGCAAGCCGCTTCAGCATCAGCC
>NZ_JCACKR010000004.1:0-9348 GCF_059505485.1 Stenomitos rutilans | reverse complement strand
CTGTGTCAACAACTCAAACATCCATCGCTCAAAATGGCTTGTGCGTAAGTCCTAACTAATTTTGATCGGGGTGAGGATATTTCTATTGGGGATGGGTTAGATAAAAAGCTGTTGGAAGAGATTCGGGGCTTGCTGAGACCAGAGCAATCTCCTTCCTTACCAACAATTGACTGGCAGCAGGTTAGCCGATCGCAACTGGAGGAACGTCTCCAGTTGACCACTAACCCGATGACAAGGGGTGAAGACATTGCCTATCGGATGGAGCAGGTGTATGTACCGTTGGGTCTAGTGGAGCGGAAGAAGGTACCACGCCGGAAGCAGGACGTACCTCCAAAACAGGGATCGGACCTTTATCGGGAAGGTGGAGAACCGAAACGGGAAGATAGGGAGCAGGAGCGATCACCTGAGAAATCTGAGCTAGAGCAGGAAGTAGAGGTCACACAACGATTTGTGCATGAGCAATTTCTGGAGCAGGTTTTACAACAGGGGCAAAGTCCCAAAAGCCAGGGAAAGCGAGTTGCTATTATTGGTGAGCCAGGTGCTGGGAAAACAACGCTGCTCCAACAGATTGGTCGATGGGTCTCGAAACAATTTCCAGAATCGATTGTGATTTGGCTATCGCTAGCAGATTTACAGGGCGACAGCTTGGAAACCTATTTAGAGAGACGATGGCTGCAACGGGTGATTCGAGAAGCAGGAGGGGCAGAAGCGGTTCATGCACATAGGGAGAACTTCGGGAAGCAGTTTAAGCAAGGACGGGTTTGGCTACTGCTGGATGGATTAGATGAGATGCAGGTTTCTGGGAATCCATTGAGTGAGATTCAACGACAACTTCATGAGGGAGGATGGCTGCAACAAATGCGCATCCTCCTGACCTGCCGACTGAATTTGTGGGATGGAAATCGCAATTCGCTGGAACAGTTTGATATATACCGCACGCTGGAGTTTGCCTATCCAGACCAGGTGGAGCAGTTCATTGGGCAATGGTTTGCACCACGGCGAAAAGCCAATTTGGGACAAGCCTTGTGTTCTGCCCTGAAGGAATCAGGGAGAGAGCGGATTCGGGATCTAGTCAAAAATCCATTGCGATTGACGTTGCTGTGCTTCAACTGGTATTTGCAGCAGGGCCAATTACCAGACACCCAGGCGGACTTGTATCAACGGTTTGTGGATCGCATTTATGAGTGGAAACAGGAGCAGTTCCCAACCACGCTGGAGCAACGGGAGCAATTGAATCAAGCATTGGCGAAACTGTCTTTGGCGGCGATCGATGATGCAGAAGAGCAACAGCAAGCTCGCTTTCGACTGCGGCAGGACTTTATCAGTCGTTTTTTGAAAGAATCGGTGTGTGGTGGACAAGAAACCCTGTTTGACCTGGCACTGAAGGTGGGTTGGCTAAACAAGGTTGGGGTTGATGCACTTGATTCAGCGCAAGACGTGTATGCTTTCTACCATCCGACCTTTGAGGAGTACTTTGCGGCATTAGGAATCAATGATTGGCATTTTTTGCTCAACCACATTCCCAAAAAAATCAAGTCGGAGAAAGCCAGTTACCGCATCTTTGAACCGCAGTGGAGGCAGGTATTTCTGCTGTGGTTAGGACGTAAGGATAAAGCGCTGAAGCCAAAGAAGGAAGCCTTAATTCAGGCACTGATGACGTTTAAGGATGGCTGTGGTGGTTTCTACAGCGATAGTGCATTTTTGTTAGCAGCAGCAGGAATTGCTGAGTATAAGGATTGCGCCTATGCTAATCAAGTTGTTAGTCAACTTATTCAGTGGAAGTTTGGTGATTTCAGTTGGCTAAAACAATACTGGATTGGGCTATTTGCGTCAGCTAGAGTACAAGCCAGGAAAGATTGGGCTACAAATGCTCTCAGCAGTACAGATTCCCAGAGAACAATCCTAGCACTGGTCAGGGTGCTAGAAACCACCCGCGATGAAGATACCGGTTGGAGCGTAGTCAAGAGCCTGGGCAGAATCAATCCTAGCAATGAGACAGTAATTCGAGGACAGGTCAGCGTGCCCGAACCTACTCAGGCTGAGGACACCCGTAGGAGCGTAGCCAAGATTCTGGGCACAATCGGGACTGGTAATGAGACAGCAATTCGAGCATTGGTCAGAGTGCTAGAAACTACTCAGGCTGAGGACACCCGTAGGAGCGTAGCCGAGATTCTGGGCAGAATCGGGACTGGTAATGAGACAGCAATTCGAGCACTGGTCAGGGTACTGGAAACTACTCAGGATGAATACACCCGTGGGATCGTAGCCGAGAGTCTAGGCAGAATCGGGACTGGCAATGAGACAGCAATTCGAGCACTGGTCAGGGTACTGGAAACTACCCAGGATGAAGACATTCCTAGAAACGTAATCGAGAGTCTGGGCAGAATCGGGACTGGCAATGAGACAGCAATTCGAGCACTAGTCAGGGTGCTGGAAGCCACTCAGGATAAGTTCACCTGTAAGAGCGTAGCTGAGAGTCTGGGCAGAATCGGGACTGGCAATGAGATAGCAATTCGAGCACTGGTCAGGGTACTGGAGGCCAATCAAGAGGATGAAGACATCTGTAGGAGCGTAGTTGAGGGTCTAGGCACAAGCGATCCTGACAGTGAGACAGCAATTCGAGCACTGGTCAGAATGCTAGAAACTACTCAGGATGAAGACATCCGTAGGAGCGTAGCTGAGAGTCTGGGCAGAATCGGGACTGGCAATGAGATAGCAATTCGAGCACTGGTCAGGGTACTGGAAGCCACTCAGGACAAATTCACCTGTAAGAGCGTAGCTGAGAGTCTGGGCACAATTGGGACTGGTAATGAGATAGCAATTCGAGCATTGGTCAGGGTGCTGGAAACTACTCAGGATGAATACACCCGTAGAAGCGTAGCTGAGAGTCTGGGCAGAATCGATCCTGGCAATGAGATAGCAATTCGAGCACTGGTCAGGGTACTGGAAACTACTCGGAATAAATTCATCCGTGGAAGCGTAGCCGAGAGTTTGGGCAGAATCGGGACTGGCAATGAGATAGCAATTCGAGCACTGGTCAGGGTGCTGGAAACCACTCGGAGTCAACTCACCCGTGGAAGCGTAGTCAAGAGTCTGGGCAGAATCGGGACTGGCAATGAGATAGCAATTCGAGCACTGGTCAAGATGCTAGAAAGCCCTCAGAATAGATCCACCCAGTGGATCGTAGCCGAGAGTCTGGGCACAATCGATCCTGGCAATGAGATAGCAATTCGAGCACTGGTCAGGGTGCTGGAAACCACTCGGAGTAAATTCAACTGTAAGAGCATAGTTGAGATTCTGAGTACAATTGGGCCTGACAATGGAACAGAAAGTCGAGCACTGGCCAGGCTTATAAGGATCTGGCAGAATAAATCCGCCCGGTGGAGCATAATCGAGAGTCTGGGCAAAATCGGGACTGGCAATGAGGTAGCAATTCGAGCACTGGTTAGGGTACTGAAAACTACTCAGGATGAATTCACCCGTGAGATCGTAGCCAAGAATCTGGGCAAAATCGATCCTGGCAATGAGGTAGCAATTCAAGCACTAGTCAGCAGGCTAAAACCTTCTCGGTATGAATACACCTGTAGGCGCGTAGCTGAGAGTCTGGGCACAATCGGGACTGGCAATGAGATAGCAATTCGAAGACTAGTTAAATCGCTCCGCTGCAACTTACGCTCAGAGGAAGCCTATCAACTCATGATGAAATGCGCTGAGACAATACCCTACAAAGATTTTTTCCAAGCATTCCACTCAACTCGACGGTTCTTCTAGATGTTCCCGTGGCTCAACTGTTGTGATCGCTGATTGTATCGAATGCGATCGCTCTATTCTACTTTTTCGCGGTTGCGTTTTTCGATTTCGGCGATCGGTAGTAGCAATCTCTTCTCAATCTTCTCTCTACTTAGAGCATCTATAGTACTGTTATGCAAACATTTTACTAATAACTGATTTGCATCATAATACCGCTTAAATAATTGCTTTTGATCATTGCTTAACTGCCAATCTTGACCAATATTACGATACTTGATCATAGTAGCTCTTAATTGCTCAGACCAAGCCTGACTTTTAGTACGCCACCATGACTTTGCTCTTTCATCTTCATATGGTTCTGGGAGTTTAGATTTGAGCTCTAGTAAAGTCTCTCTTAGTTTAGGGTCAAAGGCATGAGGACGGCCTAGGCGAAGGGAAAGCTCACGGGCTAGCTTTGAAGGAGGACAGGCAGGAGCAGAAGTGTTATTGGTATTATTACGTGTTGAAAAGATACTAGCGATGCTCAAAGCACTGGAAAGCGAACAATCTAAGGCAAGATCATAATCAAATTCTAGGACACATGTACCTTGATTGGTTTGAATAGGAGTAAGGGTTAAGTTTCTTGCTGAAGAGGTACCGAGGGTAGCAGCACGAGCATAACCAGGCTCAAAACCCAGCGCAAGTGCAAGATCAAAATTAATTGAATTGCCATAAGGAACGCGAAGACTAGAATTGAGAACAAAATAAAAGGCACGAACAGCAGGTGATTCATAAAAAGTCTTAATCGAGGACTGCTTCAGGCTGATCCAATCAATCAATTGACACAATTTGTGGCTTTCAATCACCATGCAATTAATGTTATCCTGCATTAAATGTAATAATTTGCCGGCGTTTTTTGCTATTTCAACAACTAGCAAAAATATTTCTTGCCACTGCCTCTTTCCAGTTTGACTAGCGAGAATTTGCCAATCACTCTGCCTATCGCAAAACCACTTTGCTACCAAATACTCCTGAAAAGTCAGGTGAGAAAACGACCAAACTTTCTGCGATCGCTCAATTAACAACCCATGCTGAGATTCGATCGATCGCAACACTCCTCGACTCTCCCGCAACCCAATCCCCAAAAACCCCGCAATATACCCCTCAAGCTCCGCCTGCTCAAACAACACATACTGCGGTTTCTCAAACTTCTTCACTGCCAAGTAGCTCAGTAGCTCCAGCTTCCGCTCCACCGACAAATCGCGATAAATCTCATCTCGCTCAATCTCCCGCGATTTGTCCCACTGCTCCAGCAATAGCTCTAAACCCTCCTCGTAGAGCTTGGAGCGCTTTGAGTAAAATGCCTGCTTCTGCTGAAACACCGCACAGGTCAAACTCAGCAGAATTGGCGTAATTGCCAATTCTCGAATTGCCTGGTTCTTCTCCCGAAAAAGCTGTTCTAAAAATACTTGTGCCTTTGCCTGGCCTGCAACTCGGTCTGCACAAACCGTTTGAAACCAGTGTTCTACAAAAGCTCTGACCTGCGGCTCATTAAAATCTGCTACTTCCACATAGTCAAACCGCTCAAACCGTGATTCCTGGTTCTGCGTTCGGCAGGTCACAACCATCTGTACTTGAGGATAGGCACGGGCAAAGCGCTTGATTTGTTTGGTAATGGTCTTGCCATCGTCCCCCGTCACCTCATCCAAGCCATCCAGCAACACCAACGATCGCCCCTGATTGAGCACCAGTTGAGTTTCTGTTGCTGCTAACTGCCAGCACCGCTCTAGATACCGCTCCAGTGAATAGCCAATGTCCCGCCCATCCTCGACAAACTCCCGTAGCCTAATCAACACCGGAATCCCATGAGCTTGCAGATTTCCCGCATTGCACTCCGTCACGACTCGCTGCAAATACGTGGTTTTCCCAGAACCCGGTTTGCCCACTACCATCAGATTCGTATGCTTTGCCAACACCTCCAGCCCCGACACCCGCTGCCGCTCTCTGCCCAAACCAATGCGATCGAGACTGCGATAGCTGGGATTCTGGCTGAAGTCCTGCCATAGGTCAGCCAATTCTGATCGACGGCTACTGCTCAACTCCTCCAGAATATTCACGTCCACAAACAAGTCACCCAACGGCACCCAATGATCCACACCCCACAGCGGCATCGTGCCATGCAAGCGTTGAATGTCATCATGGAGGCGCGATCGCACCTGTTGCACGAGTTCATCGGCTGACTTTAACGGTGAGACAGTGGGTTGAGCAGCCGCTTGAAGTTCTTGAAGAAGAGACTGGATGGTGTCTCGAATGGCTTCAGCACTCGCACCTTGATAGATGCGATCGCCAATGTGAACCGCTCCCCCGGTAATTTCCCCAACAGTTGTGTTGAACTTGCCATCCTGAGAGACCCATTGCACCGTATCGCCAGCGAGGCGCAGCGATCGCCGCAGCACCTCCATGTCTTGCTCAGTCTGCTGCTTTTGGGTAATTCTCTCAAGAATGGCATTGAGTGCTTCAGGAGTCATCATGGCAGTAGAGAGAACGGACTGGAGAGCCGCAGAGACTTGAGAGCCAGCATACACCTGCCGCCATCATAACTAAGACTCTCGGCAGAGTTTGGCTCAGTGAACACCACACCATTTTGCCTTTACGAAGCCTACAAATCTGGGAATAGCCTTAACCAATGTGTAATCTGAGGGTAAGCGCTTCGCTCAGCAGGATGGGTTTAGACGATGGCTGCTTCTAATGACCTTAGTGAACTCCTGGATCGTATTGCCAACAGTGAAGAAACTGAGGGCGATCGGAAAGTGCTGCGGCAACTGCTCCAGGACAAAGCCGAGCAGAATGTGGTGCAGCTCGGCAAGTACACCGTAAACCTGGGCCAGGGTCGGGAGATTCAGGTGGGCGATCGCATCTATCAGGGTGTTGATGCGGACACAATCAAAACGGTGCTTCAAGCTGCTCTCCAACAGCCCCTTATGCGATCGTCCCTGACACCCCAGGCGTATCGTAATCGACAAGCCTTGCTCAACAAGGTCAAAAACTTCTGGATTAAGGGCGTTCTCGAAGCCTCGTTGCATCACCAGGTCGTCATGCAACTGGGGTTGGAAGAGCGATCGCAGGTTCTGGTAACTCCGTGGTCTTTGGGTTTAGAGCCAGTGGGTGCGGCTCAACCCGTTCTGCCTGAAGGCACTACTGTGATTGATCTATTTGATCAACTGGGCACAGGACGCACTCTGCTGCTGTTGGGCGAACCGGGGGCAGGCAAAACGATCACCTTGCTCCAACTGGCGCGTGAGCTGCTTACCCGCGCCGAGCAGGACATGGAAGCGTTGCTTCCCGTGGTGTTCAACCTCTCCTCCTGGGGCAGTAAGTCGCTCAGCATTGCCGATTGGCTGGTGGCAGAATTAAACACGAAATATCAGATACCTAAGGCGATCGCGCAACCCTGGATTAGAGAACAACAACTGCTCCTGCTGCTGGATGGGCTGGATGAAGTGCGGGCAGACCAGCGAGAGGCGTGTGTCGGCGCGCTTAACCAATTTCAGCAGACATATGGCACCGAAATGGTCGTCTGTAGTCGCATCAAGGATTACGAAGCGCTTTCCCAACGCCTCATGGTGCAACAGGCTATCTATGTGCGATCGCTACAACCCACCCAAATCGATCGCTATTTGAATGATCTTAATGGGAATCTCACAGGCTTAAGGCAGTTACTGATAACCGATGCAGCGCTGCAAGAGCTGGCGCGATCGCCCCTCATGCTGAATATCATGGTGTTGGCGTATGAAGGCATTCATCCGGAGGACTTCCCTCAAATGAGTGCGGAAGCTCATCGCCAACGGTTGTTTGATGTGTATATCGATCGCATGTTAAAGCGGCGTGGCGGTGATACACGTTACTCACTAACCCAAACGAGGCGATGGTTAAGCTGGTTAGCGCAACAGCTCGTTCAGTCTTCCCAAACCATTTTTTTGATTGAGTGGCTCGATCGCAGTTGGTTACAAACACCCCGACAACGCTGGCTATATACAATCCTGGTATCGCTGATTGTCGGACTTGCTTTTGGAGTCATCGTCGCCCTCAGTATGGGAGCGAAACAGCACTGGCTCGCAATCGGGCTCACAGTTTGGGCGATCTATAGTCTTGCCAACATTATTGGGACTTGGCTCACGATGGCAATTGAGCGAATGCAACCCAGTTCCCGCCAAGTGTTCCTGCAACGGTTAACAGGCAGTTTCTTGACTGGGCTTTTGACTGGTTTGCTTTTCGGTATGGTTGCTGGCGTTGCCAAGGCTCCCGAAGCGGGTTGGCTTGTGATGGTGTTAACAGTACCGATTGTAGGGGGTCTGGACTGGTGGGTTGGGGGCATCATTGGCATGAGTTTCCTCAAACCCGTCGAAGCCTTGAGATGGTCTTGGAGGAACGTCAGCAGATACCTTATCTTTGGGTTGATCGGCTCTGCTCCAATGGGTCTTATCTTAGGATTATCTGGTGCCCTGGGTCGTAATTTGATCGAAGGATTGCTCCTCGTACTGCTGGGAGGCTTGATTTTTGGACTTTTAACTGGCCTTCGTGCGGGTGCTGAAGTTGAAACTCGCACGACCCCAAATCAGGGCATTTGGCGCTCTGCCAAAACATCCGCTAATGTTGCAATTATGGTCTCACTAGGATTTTCTTTCGTGTTTTACCTGCTCAGTCAGTGGTTAACCGTTTCTCTGAACTGGGGCATATTTTATGGACTCTTTGTGGGGCTACTGATGGGAGGAACAGCTTGCATCGTTCACATTAGTCTCCGAGCCGTATTTTATGTGAGCCACAATATACCCTGGAACTATGCGCATTTTCTGGATTATGCGGTCGATCGCATCTTCCTTCAGAAAGTGGGTGGTGGCTACATCTTCATCCATCGTCTGCTGATGGAGCATTTTGCTGCAATGTCGGCTGGGGAACAGCGGTGAGGTGCGATCGTGTTGCACTGTGTTTCTCCCAAGATGAGACGCGATCGCCAGTGAGTGAAAACAGTTCGGTAAAGCAGTTTCGGCAATGGCTTAGAACGTTTTGATGAGATGGGATGAGGGCGATCGCCCTGCCATGAAATGCTGAATACATCAGGCGACGAGCCATGCGGTGCGCTTCACCCTCCATGAACAGCAGCCCGTTGCCAAAGAGCGACTTTAAGAAAAACCAGCCCAACGTGGTGGAAACATGGTCTGCCTGTTCCAGCAGCACAAATGGTTGGCTTCAGGACCAACTAGAAACGCAAACTTCTGTCCCAGAATCCGGGTTTTGAAGACAGACCCATACCGCTGAAAATGTTGCCAGTAGTACAGCTCTTCATCGCCAAAAATGGACAAGGTCTCACCCAGGAAGGGCAACCCATAGCGACCGGGCATTGCTTCAGCAGGTTTGAGCTTTAGCGGCGATTGGTTGATCGGCACTGTCATAGCGGCACCTTCAGACGTGGCTCAAATCACCATAGCGTAATTCAAATGTTGCACCGTTAAGCGATCATTGAGGTCACTTTTGCTGCTCTGATTGCAATTCCCCACATCTTCCTAGCTGATTGACTGACACAACTCTTAAGCAGCGGCGGTAACCGTATGGACTTGAAAC
>NZ_JCACKR010000003.1:0-9776 GCF_059505485.1 Stenomitos rutilans | reverse complement strand
ACTGCTAAGCCGCAATCACTATGATTTCCGGTTTTATTGAATCCATAATCCTAAGCGATAGCCTGGAGCCGGAATAAAGCAACTGCGAAAGATTTTATCTCTGGGAATCTGTTGCAGATTGGGGTTACGACAGGACATGCGCCCGGTAGCAGCCCCCATCTGCTGATAGTCTGGATGAATGCGCCCGGTAATGGGGTGAACATGCTTGGGCAGACTACTGGCAAACGCCTGGACTGATTTTGCTGCTTTGCGGTAGTCCAGCAATGCTCTAACCGGTGGATGCTCTTCTGCCAGGGGAATCAAAGAGAGTTTACTGGTGTTCTCTACTGGCACACCCATTTGCTGTAGTGCCTCTAATACCTGCGGCTGACTGTCCAAATTGAGAGAGACTTCATTCCCCAAGAGATCAAGTTGGGCACTTAGCAAAGCTGGTTGAAACTGTTGTCGTAATTCACCGGCCATCTGGTCTCTTCTTTGCTCCAGTTCTTGTCGCAGAGAATCCCAGCGGGAGAGATCGAGTAGCATGCCATTGACTTCCATTTGGGCGATCGCTCCCAAACAATCAAATTCCAATTTGGCAGTTTCCACCAAACGAGCACCTGTTAGCTTGGGCTTCATTACCTCGCGTAACCGCAGTAGGATCGCTGCATCTCGCGCTGCATATTCTAACTGTTCAGAAGAAAGGCTGGGATTGCTCCAATCACTTCGCTGCTGTTCTTTGGAGAGTTCTTCTCCCAAGTAGACCTTGACTAGTTCCGCCAGGTTGTAACCGTGCGAACGCACCCCTGCATCCAATAATTGCGCCGCTATCATTGTGTCGAATAGCTTGCCAGCAATGGGAAGTCCTGCCTGTTGAAGAAACTTCAAGTCAAATTTGGCATTCTGCAAGACTTTGATTGGCGTACCTTGAAGCAATTCGCATAGAGGATCTAGCGTTTCCTTGGGAACTTTAAACAGGTCAATGATAATAACGGGCTGATTAGCCGCAGCAATTTGCACTAAACGAATTCGATCCTTCAAGGGATCAAGTCCAGTGGTTTCTGTGTCAACTGCGATCGCCTGACAACTTTGCAAGGGCTTAAGTACTTCTACAAGCCGCTGTCCATCTTCAACAAACTCATAACTCACAACAGGGTGAGATGAACTAGCATCTACTTTCTCATCTATATAAAAATCTTCTAAATCCAATGCAGATACACTTTCTATAGCAGTAATCTGGACTATTTCTCGTAGCGGCATCAAGCAATCTGAATCGATCGACTTCAAACCAGAAAAAGCATCACTGCTACACCAAACACACCAAATATTTTGATGCTGTCGATAAACGTTGACATACATCTCCTGAATGACCAGGACAGCATCAATTGGAATACCCGATGGTACACGCTGAGAATCTGGACAGAGAACAACTTGTTGACCAATCTCAAAACTGTCGTGGTTTGGAAACGATGAGGATGTGGAACTAGGGGAGGTAAGAGGTTTGGTTTCCTTGACTTCCTCTGTTTCTATTTTTCCTCCCATCTCTTGATGAAGAGCATAGGAAACATGAAGAGCATAGGAAACAATGGCTTTCTGTTTGGCAAGCCGCGATGGTAGAGGCGGTGGAGTGTACCAAGTTTCGATCCAAGCATCGCTCGCCGATGGTGTTTCTGATTCAGCAGTTACAGCCTTAATAGACTCACTACTCTGTTGAACCCGATTCCTCAGAAACTGCCGTTTCCGAGCTTTTGCCCAATCCATTAAATCCTCATACAGTGGATCAGCAGCCGTAGAGAGATTGGAATTCGCTTCTACACTATCAACATTGGGGCTAGAGATCTTCACGGTCATTGTCCTCTCCTAAATCCAAATCAACCGGAATGAAGCGGTGGTAAGCCCGCTCATAGACAAACAACGGCTCTGCTGTGACACCACCCCGATTTTTGAGAATACTGAGTCGCGCATAGGTCGCCTTCGCTTTCTCATTAAGCGGATACTGAGCGCGCACGTCTTGAATTTGCCGGAGTCTGAGATAGTCTCCGGCATAACGTTCTTCCAGCAGGTCAAGCTGATCTCTGGGTTGGTCATTGCCGCGCTGTGCCTTCCCTGTCTGGAGCAGCATGATGCAGTCTGCGGCGTGGGCAATCTTGAACGAGTCCCGTAACGCACCCATATCTAACGTTCCAGTCCTAAGCGCTTCCTGGTAGGCGGCTTTATTGATATCACTAATTGCCACCACAGCAGCACCTGTGTCCCGCGCCAGTTGTTTTAAGCCCGTCGCCACCCGCGAGACTCGTAACACTTCATTGGCACCAGAGTCCAGTTTTTCATCACCACAACACATGAGTTGCAAATAATCGACAATTACCAACACGGGTGCTGTTTTATCGAGTTCTGCAATGCGCCGAATTTGAGCGATCGTCCCTTTCAAATGCGCGACTGTAACCTCTGGACCTGCTTCTAAAACCGTCAGATATTCTGCAATCTGCTGGTCATAGGCCCGAATTGCCAGCGCAGTCTGTTGTTTCAGCCATTCTGTATGGGCATAGTCGGCATTCAGCCAGTGCTTTGCTTCAATCAAGCCGGAGTTCAGCCCACCCATCCGCGACAAAGCATTGACCCAAAGTTGCTGCTTCCCCATCTCAAAGGAGACATACAGCACGGGGATTTTAGCTTTTGCCGCTTCATCCGCGCACCAGGCGCACCAGGTTGTCTTTCCTGAACCGGGAGGAGCACCCACGACATAAAGCCTGCCAGGATGTAACCCACCGTTGAGAGAACGATTCAGCCAAGGAGCCGGGGTGGCGATCGCCGTTTGCGGTTGCCCAAACAATTCTCGGATCAAATCTTGAGTGTATGCCACCATTGGCATGACTTCTGAGGCATTCCGTTGCTGAAGATGTTGAGAGTGGTGAATGAGTGTTTCCAGCGTTTCGGTCACGGGATGTAAGGGGCTGTTCAACAGTTCGGATGCAGTAGCAGCCTGCTCTTTTGCCAGCGATCGCAAGCCAGTATCTCGCACTCTCATGAGGAGTTCTGTAAACGCCTCCCAACCACAGGGAGCCAGATTCAAAAGCTCATCCAAATAGGCCGCGATTTGATTCAGAATCGGTGTTGGTAGGGGAGATCGCTCCATCACCATTTTTTCCAACCGGGAGAGAACGAGACTGGGCGTTAACTCTCTCCCTTCTATCTCCAGGCTTACAAAGCATTCCCAGAGCCTTTGGTGGAGATAAAACGGCTTTGAATCATCGCCTTTGGGCATAAACGTGGCAATAAAGCCCTCAACGGGTAAATCCACACCCAAGGCTTCTTGCATCCCTGCTTCTGGGTGGTGCAGGATGTAAACCAGCAAATCTCGTTCAACCCGTCTAGCAACCTCGTTGTCACCCTCTGGCTTCTCCCATTGCCAAAAGGGGCAGGCATAGCCTGTACAGCCTCCACAGCGGACTAACTCACGGCTGTTGCGAATGTAGCTGCAACTCCACTGATAGTCGTGAGGATTTCGTTTAACAGACGCATAGGTGCTGTGAAAATTTCTGAGCCTAGATTCAACCGTCATTTTGCTGGTTGGATGGTGATCAGAAGCTTGTGCCATAGCTTCTGCCAGGGGTTCTGCCTGGTTACGTTCCCATCCCCTGGTGATGACATAACGTGCCAGAGTTAAGTTGACTGAGTTGTAATCCTGATCGGTTGGTGCACCCTGGTTCATCAAGTAATGAATACAAGCAGGATGCTCATCGGGAGCCAGAATTGAAAAGTTCGTCGCTTTTGTAGCAGTAGAATGCTGAACGATTGAACTCCCAGCAAACCCCGATCGCTCCTGAAAAGCATTGCCCTTTTGATGCCTATTCTTGCTGATCGCACCGCTAAGACTCACTTCAAGTGCAGCCAGTTGAGCCAGTTGAGCCACAGGAGTCTGCTGAAAGGATGCCATTAGACCCGCCTGATCGTCGGGCACTACCGGAAATCCTTCAGACCAGTTCACAGGTTCACTTAAGAAACCGCTCCACTTACCACTGATTTGATGCTTGCCGCAGGGTAATTTGATCGGTCGTCCCGATGCTTTACCATCGATCGCCGTTGTTGCTGTGGCGGGATAAATCTCCTTTGGCTTGTAATCAGCTAAATAACAGAGGTTCTGCAATGCCTTGACCCAGGTAGCACCAGGCAGCGGCATGTTAGCAAACAACCAGAGATGGAACCCACGACGACCACTAAATTCCAGATAAGCAGAGAGTCCTTGACTAGTAGCGATTTGTTGCACTCGTTGAGACAGACTCAGCACCTCACGCAAAGTCTGTTCATCACTGCCATCTTTGGGAGCATCAAAATCAATGCAAGCTGCTTTAGCCAAATTCGTCGCCGGTTGGAGGAGGCGCACCGAGATAATTGATTTGCCCTGAAGATGTGCTTCTACCACAGCAGGGGTGAGGGACTGATCATACTGTGACTGTAGAAGATCAGCGCTTTGCCAAACGCTATAAAGCTGCTGATGTTCATGGAGAATCAGGCGGTAAAGCTGCTGTAAGACAGTGAGGGTTTCTGGCATGTGGTTCAACTAATTAAATCGGTAATTCGGTAATGATGTCGTGAATGTGTTCATCCACTTGGGCGAGCCAAAGACAATCACTGGGATAAATTGCAACACATGGGCGGCGGGTGAATTTTTTATCTTTTTGCGTTTAAAGCGTAACCCCCTGTTTCCACAAAACAGGGGGTTACAAGCTAATCGATCTGATTGATCTGATCAGACGTGTAACTATCCTGGAATAGCTTGCTCCATAACCGTTCTGAAAATTTAAAGTCACGGTAAGAGGAAGGTAAAGTTACCCGTAGGGGATACTGAAGTCACGCTAATAGGAAATTAAAGTCCCATCCAGAGGAGCTTATTACCGTAGATTTGTAACCAAAATGATCTGGAATCTAGATCTGATGCTAGTTACAGGAGAGTTACAACTGCTTGGGACTTGAGGCTAACTGGCAAGTCACGACTGGGGGAGACTGATGTCACGATTAGGGGACTGTAACTATCAGTGATTGTAGCTAAAAGCCTTTTATAGAAATGGTTACAGCGGAGTTACGATCAGGTTACAGGGACATCAGAGTAGCAAGTTTTGGTTTCTAGATTTAGTGGAATTGCTTTAATGCGCTGCTGTATTTGGCGTAGTTCAATTGAATTATGGCTGTATCTAGCGTTTTATTGTTTGATTGTTTACTAGATGTAGTTGTAACCATTGAACAGCCTATAGTAGATAACCTTTGAGACACTAGCAATAGCTCCCGCCCGTCCGTTGCGGTGCATTACTAGTCAGCTTTGCTTTGGCACCTGACAAATAGCGTTTGCTCTGAAATCCTTAGCTGTCATCAGCAACGTCTTCATGCGTAGATACAGGTAATATTTGCCCAACAAACAGTAAGGTGCTTTGAGGTAACTTCTCTTCAATTTGTCTCAACATTGCCTCCAATTCTACTCTTGGACTAGTCTGTAGACCAAGGCACTGTGCAATTCCATTTGCATCCGTACTATAACGTTCCATAAGTTGAATACGGTAACTTGAGGCTTCAACAAGCAACTCATAAGAGTGGAAGTGCATGGGATTTCCAAGTCGAGCATCTTGAATATGCTCAAAGGAGAATTCTCGTTGCATATAATCGATAAGGCATTCCTGAGCTACTAAAACAAGGTGTTTGCTAAAGTGTTCAAAGGTGTGGATCTTGTGGTGGAGTTGCATCAAGATTGTCTTTGCAGTCATCTTCCAGTTCATACCAAATCCTTTCTTTGATGTGACATCCGTATCTTTCACTGCGACACCATGACGTTGAAGGAATCGTTGTCGTTCTGGCCACACAGTGCCAGTGGTATCAAGTGTTTGCAGTTCGATGCCAACGAAATCTATGACTTTTCCTGCGCGTACAGAAGCAAGACAATAATCTATGCTGCCTCCTGGCACTGCAATTTCAGGAACAATTCGGAGTTCGTTACCAGGTTCGTGAAGTGTCAATAGATGGATACAGTCCGTAAAAATTTGACTGCGCTCAAGAAGTCGAAACGGACAGATGATAATGTTTCGAGCTTCCCTACCATAAGAAACTGTGCATGAGCCAATCGTAAGGTCAGGCTCGCTTTTTCGATTTTTGAGGCATTTACGGGACAGGAAAGGACAGTTTTGTCTAGAGGCGATGTCACCCCAGGGAAGTGATTGGTTTGTAGGATTTCCGTACAATTCAGCGACTTTGGTCATGGAAGTAATCCGCATCTTTCACGAGCGATAGTTACATACTCACCTGAAATATCAATTCCAATCGATTTTCGCTGTAGTTGAAATGCGATTAAATTTGTTGTACCTGTTCCCATGAACGGGTCTAGTACGATACCAGTTTGTGGACAGGTAGCCAGGATTGGGATTTTACAGAGATCTTCAGGATAGGGTGCAAAATGAAGTTTGCGTTTCTGTGTGTCTTCTGGCAGGATATCCCAGACATCACTAGGTTTACTACCATTTGGGTGATATCTAAGAAAATAAAATCCCTGCTCGGCAAGTTCACGCGCTCGTCCAGAAACCCTAGCTGAGTCTGAATGTGTCGTTCGTTGCTGACCACGAATAATCATCCGAAAGTCAGATAAATTACCTGACCGCACTTCTTCTAAGATTTCATTCAGAGCCTCCAGAGCCTTTGCGCGTTCACAATCACTGAGGGCTGTAGATAACTCAATCTGTCGGCGATAACGTACTCCGGAAACACCTGTTGCAGAGACTATGGAACCGTTGACGACTTTAGCTTGTCTTGGCTTCGAGCGAATTGCATCAATATCGTAAAAATAGCGGTCTGTTTTTACGAAATGGAAAAAAGGTTCATATATATTTCGGAGTTTATCTTTTGAATTATCAGGAGCGCCTTTTACCTTATTCCAAATAACACTATTGCGAAGAATCCAGCCTTGCTTATCAGTCATGGCAAGTGCCACTCGCCACGGTATACCGATTAGTGATTTACGCTGATAGGTATCGCCAATATTTAGCCAAAAAGAGCCATTGGGCTTAAGAACTCTCTTTACTTCACAGAAAACTGCAAGGAGATTATTAACGTAGTCATTCCATGTATCCTCAAGTCCAATTCCTCCGTTGGCGTAAGCTCGATGTCCCCAATAAGGCGGAGATGTCACTACACAATCTATACAATTATCGGGAAAAAACTTTAAAAGTGTATAAGTATCAGCCTGTAAAAATAGTGGCGTAAGGTCTGGTGTGATGAGATAGTCCTTGATTGCATTTTCCAAAAGTCTACTGCCCACAACCATTGAAACACCTTGCAACTACATCAAACAACTTTACTTGAATTTGAGAGATTTGCTGCTGTAAACCTCGCCGTTTTGGAGTTTGCTGTCTAACTTTCCCTAGTTTCTCAGGCGATTCTCACCCAGAAACCTCAATCATGGCTGATCAATTAGTCTCAAGCTCACTCTGAAGTCACGACTAGGGGGGCTATCGTCATCAAAAGGGGAAGTTTCAACCAATGAATCTGTCTGAAGCCTTTTTATATCAATGGTTACAGAGGGTTACAAGGAGACGCGATCGCCCTTCCTGCCGAATCAAGTCACCGTAAGGGGATACTAATGTCACGACTATGGGACTTTAGCGGGGGATACATAAGCTTAAAACCTATGTTTATCAGTAGTTACAGTAGGGTTACAGGTTTTGTAACCAAGTACGCTTGCATTACTGGATGCCAAGAACCTGACGGAGCAAGCTTTGATCTTCATCGACTGCGCGACGGCGATCGCTCTCAACCAGCTTCACCCAACTGACACTCTTGCCGATCGTGGTAGCAAGTTGGGCTTGAGTCCACCCCTTTGCTTGACGGGCAACTTTCACCGTCATGCCATCCAATTCAGCCGCAGGCAGTAGTGCTTTATCTGTAGTAACTTTGACAGTTCTATTGGGCTTGTTGCGCGTAGAACTGGCACCTGATGAGCCTCTACTGGTCTTTTCTGTTCGTCTGGTTTCAAGCTCATCCAAACACTCTTGGATCTGCATGGGCAGCCGGAAGGTGAGCTTTGCCGGAAACCAGTGCTTGGAAATGTAGCTATCTGGTAACCATTTTGCCCCTAAAAGTTTCTGGTTTCGCTCTTTTGTGGGCAGGTCTGCTATTTCATCGGGTAGGCTCCAGACGGGTCTGAGCCAGAGGGGATAGGTTTCATCATCGAAGTCGATGTCAATCTTGAGGTTATCTTTGAGAGTGAGCAGGGCATTGTCCACCGATTCCTTTAATTTCCACCCATAGCGGCGATCGGACAGCGCTTTCTCAATGTCACTGCTGGGTAAAACACTTTCCAGCAGACTTTCAACGGTATAAACCCCATTCGGGCGGGAACGGCTATTCTGGATTAGATACAGCGCCATGCTGGTCGCCATTTTGCGTCGGTGGGGATCGATATCAAAGACTTCTTTGGGGATTAGTCCATACTGATACAGGGCTTTCCGCTGTTGTGCGCCCTCCCGATTTAGAAAGCTATGGGTCCATAGTCCTGGTTGCACCCGGATCACCACCTCATGCAGTTCCTCAGACTCCCCATCAACATTGGGTTGGGTGTATTCCTGGACGCTGACGATCCACAGCAAGCTTCGCTCCCGCACACAGAGATCCATGTCGCCTTCAAACCAGTGGATGACCGCACCTAACGTCCCGACAACCCACGCCAAGTCAGCCACTGCCTTGAGCTTCTGTGACTTAGTGAACTTGTTGCTGTTGTGAACCTTGAGCGTTTTGATCAGGTCTGTACCGGGCAGATGAAACGGCTCTTTCCAGGGTTCAGACTGCAACGAAGCATAGGTAGCAAAGACAGCATGGAGGCGAGCTGCCATTACCCCGTACTGCTCCAGGATTTCACGCTCTGCTTGCGTAGAAATAGACTCTGCCTGGTGCTTCTGCTTGTTCAGGACGTAGAACTCGATGTAGCGCCCTTTGCCAAAGTGCTTTTGGAAGTAAAGGCGTTCCTGCCCATACTCGCTCCAATCTGGAGGCTTTAAAAAAGCCTGCGTCGCACTAATAACAGGTGCTCCACTGGCAATCATCTCCATTGACTTGGTGGTGAATAGCGGTGGTTCCGTTCGAGGCAGGTTGCGCGGCTTGCGGATTTTAGTCCGGGTGGACTGAGAGGGCAGCACTTCTACTTCAGTTAATTCTAACTGGGTGGAAGCTTCGAGGAGGGGAGCGCTGTCCTCGCGATCGCTGGGTTTGGGTTGCATCATGGCTCAATCGTTGAAAAGAACTATATGGAACCAAACCGCCATACCTAGATTCTTGCGAGGTAAGAACCTCTGCCCTTTTCAAGGATCAAGTAATTTGCTAACCTGTCAGTAATGGGCAGGTCGCAACCTCTCCAACCGGGAAGGGCATATCGTTGATATGGTCGTTCTGGCTTTAACCGAAGCATCGAAGGCACCAGGACTTCACCCGCCAAGACGATTTCCTGGTGTTTTCAAGCTTTAAAGGGCATGGGTTTTTAGAGTCTCCATCATCAAGTTGGGTTTACTCGATTCCTTGTACGGAAAGCATTCCCCGAGCAATGCGCTCGATGAATTCGGAACGAGACAGAGAGAATGCAGCGGCTAACTCATCCAGCTTTTCAACTCCGGTGGGAGTGAGGGCAATCATGGTCGGCTTCTTGAGTTCCCCATAGAGCTGATCTCGTCCTTTCCGTTTCGGTTTTTGAGTCTCCATAGCTGCGGTTACTAATCTTATAGAGTTAATTTGACATCTTCATAATTAAAATTAAGGGAGCCGTAACCCTT
>NZ_JCACKR010000002.1:0-10235 GCF_059505485.1 Stenomitos rutilans | reverse complement strand
GCTTTCGCTTTATCGTCGAGGCCCTATCTGTCGCAGGCCTTGTTTAATTTGGTATCACGCCGACTGTGCAGGTGATTCCGTTTGATGTCGCCGCACTCTTTAGTAATGCGATCGCCCAACCTAGCCAATACGGCTTCACTAATGTCACCGACGCTTGCCTGCTTACCGCGTGCCAAACGCCAGACACTTACTTATTCTGGGATGATATTCATCCCACGACGGCTAGGCATGAACGCATTGCCGAGGCGGCTACCACGACGATCAGCGCTGCTGGCGTGCCCGAACCACCAACCACCTTAGGGCTGGTCACCTTGAATGCCTTGATGGCGGGTGCTGCTGCCTACAAGCGACGCCAACGCTCTAAAGGCGGTCCGCTTCACAACAGAAACTCACGTTAGGATTAAAACACTGACTAAGTAGATGTTTCAAAAAGCACTTCTCAGTCCCGTTGAGACGTACCAATTAGCCTGAGGGTTAATCAGTATGGAGAACTGGAAAGGACTATTAGGGTTTCTAGCCTCCTGATTCTCAGCAGATTCAAATGGTGCACTCCTTAGCGGGAGTTTTCGCTCGCTTACTACTCAACCCCAAAAACCAACCATTAGACGGTGGTCGGTCAAACAATCAAGCTGTTAAAAGTAGGGAGTTGCTAGAAAGAGCAGGAGTTTGAACTGTGAGTACACAGCGGGAACATTCGGATGACAGCGCCATCATGCCTTCAGAAGAAGGTCGGCAAGAGTCCAAGATGCTTGGAGTAGATGGCAATCGCCCCATCGATGACAGCGATCTTCAGATACAGTATGTTTTGCCTATTGATGGCAAGCGTCCGGTTGTGGCTGGTACCGTTCACATACGCGACACGTTCGAGATGGATGGCAGTCGCCCAATTGGGGCCGGTTCACTCGATACCGACAAAACTTTGGGGATTGATGGCGACCGCCCGATTACTGCAAGCAATTTGGATGTGAAAGAAGTTGTCTACGAAGATGGCGAACGACCGATTGAAGCGAGTAAGCTTCAAATTCGCAAAACGCTTCCCGTCGATGGCGATCGTCCGATTACTGCAAACAACCGGAAAAAACCAGATATGATGCGAGACTACATTGACTAGAATGATATGCAGAGCAGTCAGACATTTTTAAGTAAGGGTAAGGTAGCGAAGATACGGTAGTGAGCTGTCAAGCAGGTTGCGGCTTTACCCCTTGAACGGTTTTGGAAGAGATGCTTCAACTGCTGTATACCTCAAAGGTCTTTTGCATAGTTGAAAGGAACCTCTAGAACATTCATTCTGCTACTGCCCTTTTGCTCCTTTCAACTATGCCATCGGCACTCTACCCATAGCCGTGGCTAAAACGCCCTAAAGCGGTTTGACCGCAAACCGCACCTTTAGCCCCTCCTTAGGCTCGTGGATTCAATAAACGGACAAGTTTTATGCAGGTAGGGGCGCAGGCCGTGCGCCCCTACGAGAAATGCCGGAGTTATTAAATGCTTGTTCCTTATGATCGGGCGTTGGCACCGTCACCAGCGTTAAATCCTGTGGTAACAGACTCCAGTCATACCCTTGCAAGAGTTTAGCCGCCAACAGCTTCAGTTCCAAGCGCGCGAACTCCTTCCCCTAGCGCGCCGCTGTCGATGCAACTCACTTGTTTGCAGTGCCAGCGACAGCGAACCCAAGAGTCGCTTCACGCTGGGCGGCCAACTGCTGACAAAACACTGATTTTCGTGAGTGGAACGAAGTCGTTCGCCTCTACACCCTTGAGAAAGACGGTTGGGTTGCCCAATAACTGAGTCTTAACGATCGGACCGTACTGCCGATGACGCCTCTTAGCAAGGTCAAGATCACGGAGGAAGGCAAGGGTTTCGCTTAAAAGGGGTAGACCCATCTGACCAAGGGGGTTAGTGAGGGAAGACATAGATGGCTATCCAGTGCTGCGATCGTGATGGGCTGTTCAGGTTAGATCTTCGCTTCAGACCGATGCGCTAGGAGGGTGGAGCGAACAACTGTGCCCCAAGCGGTAAGCGAGGCTGAAACGCTCTGGAGTTGAGCCGAGACAAACCATGCACCCAATTTAATAACGGAACTTTACAGTTCCGGAAATGCTTGGTACACTATGTGTACTGATGAAGACTGAGAGGACAGTTGCTGTGGCGCAACATGAACCTACACAGGATATCGGAGAGCGAAACCACTTACCTAGTGAAGACAAGCGTGCGGTTAACACACGGCTCGGTCGGAAGCGCGATCACATGCGTGATGCTGACATCCTCGACGCAACGCTTGACGTGCTCGCTGAGGTCGGCTATGGGGGCATAACGATGGACATGGTTGCGGCGCGTGCGGTAGCTGGGAAAGCGACCATATATCGCCGCTGGTCGTCGAAGGAAGAGCTTATCCTCGATGCCATCGGCCGTATGAAAAGTAAGCAGGTTGACCTTGAGCATTTACCCGACACCGGGACCCTCCGCAGCGACCTCCTCGCGTTGTTCAAGCCGCAGTCGATCGAGGAGAGTGAGCGCAAGCTCAACGTGATGACGGGGCTTGCCTCTATGCTGTCCGCCAACCCGGGACTTGCAGAGGCAGTAAATACAGCGATAGTTGAGCCGTGGGCTACCGCACACCGCATTTTAATGCAGCGAGCTGTCGATCGTGGCGAGATCTCCGCGTTAGCAGACATCGAGACGGCGTCTCAGATCATCCCGTCGATGGCAGCCTATCGTGCGCTCATCCAACGCAGACCGTTCGAGAAGGCGTTCCTCATCGCATTAATTGATGGCGTGCTATTGCCAGCGCTTCACAAGGCTTAGGTGTCGATCGTACCGCTGCAATCGCAGCGCTCCTCTTCGTCAGTCGAAATGGCACACGACACCCAGAACAATGAATTCGATCAACAAGGAGATACTATGTCCGTACAGGCTGTTACCCACCTGAATTTTCGAGGCGACACTCGCCAAGCGCTCAAGTTTTACCAGTCCGTGTTTGGCGGGGATGTAGCCATCGTCACGTATAAGGATGTCGGCAACGTTGAAGATCCATCTAATGCTGACCAAGTGAAGTGGGGCCAAGTGTCCGCTGACAATGGCTTCCGCGTCATGGCATACGATGTGCCGTCACGTATGCCGTGGGACCAAGGCGAGAACGCCTTCTTTATTTCGCTCCGTGGCGAAACGTCTCAGGAGATCACTGCGTACTGGGAGAAGCTATCTGCTGGCGCGACCATCATGCAGGCGCTCGAGCCAGCGCCGTGGTCACCGCTCTACGGCATGTTGAAGGATCAGTTTGGTATTGTCTGGGTCGTAGACGTTGTAAGCCAGTACAACGCGTCCTGATTGTCATTTACGATATGGTCAGCTTATTAACTCGGCAATAAAAGATCTGACCTAACTCGTAGGGTGCGTTAGGCAATCAACTCGCAATTCTAACGATGTAGGAACATGCATTGCCGGGTTAATAGCTCAATTGCTAAGGTGGAATTGAGCTATTAACCATACTTTGTGCTGCAACTAAAGACCAGTACTTGCAGGCAAAGCGATTTCGTCAGGCCGCGCTGTTGCGTCAACTAAAAGTGGAATTGCAGGAAGTTCGGCGACGATCGCATCCTGCTGCCATAACATCAACTAACACTATGCTCAGAGAATACCTCTCTCAACCCGACCCCGGAATCACAAGAAAGCGTCAGTAAGGCTATCGGTACTGTACTCTTTCTGCAGCAAAATCTGTAAGGATTAAGCTTTAAGCTCGCCCTCAAGCTAGGAGACAGTTGACATATCCCTTCAAAGAGAATCTTTTACCATCGGGGTTGAAGAGGAGTATCAAATCATTCATTCAACAACGCGTGAACTTTGTTTGCGAGTGCAAAAGGTTTTACCACTTGCTCAACGATTCCTTGGAGAAGTGGCATAGCCGAAAGCACAGCAGTCTAAATTGCAATTACTACCCCGATCTGTCGGCAGGACTGACAGACGCTTAACGTGGGAGATTGCAAGCTTGAGTAGAGAAGATCACATTCTGAAACTGCTGCTAGAAAGCAACCTTAGACGATGTGATACCTAACTGCCAGGAACGGTGTCATATCCCAAATTACACGCATGGGTCTCCACCCAAACAACAGTGCTTAGGCAATGCCAACACCACCCGTGGCACCATACACTTCCCCGTTTATATAGCTTCCCTCTTGAGATGCAAGCAGCACATAGATGGGAGCAATTTCCACAGGCTGTCCGGGTCTTCCCAGCGGCACTTCAGAACCAAATTTCTCGAGTTTCTCCTGGGTTTGACCACCGCTGGGCTGTAGCGCTGTCCAAAAGGGACCGGGTGCGACTGCGTTGACACGCACCCCTTGCTCAATCAGTTGCTTCGAGAGGGATTTACTGAACGAGACGATCGCCGTTTTCGTCATGGCGTAATCGATCAAGCTCTCCGACGGGTCGTAGGCCTGAATCGAAGTTGTGTTAATAATGGCTGCACCTGGTTTCAGATGCGGTACGGCTTCCTGTGTGATCCAAAAGAGTGCGTAGAGGTTTGTTTTGAGCACCTGGTCGAACTGCTCGGTGGTAATATCGCCGAGTGAGGGTTGAGTTTGTTGTTTGCCAGCATTGTTGACGAGAATATCTAAACCGCCTAGTGCTGCTACGGCATCTATTACGAGCTGGCGGCAAAACGCTTCGTCCTTAATGTCGCCTGGAAGCGCGATCGCTTTACGTCCCGCTTTTTCAATCAGTGCAATTACCGCTTGTGCATCTGACTCTTCACTGGGAAGGTAGGAGATGGCTACATCCGCTCCTTCCCGCGCAAACGCGATCGCTACAGCACGCCCAATGCCAGAATCGCCTCCCGTGATCAGTGCCTTACGACCCGCAAGCTTGCCACTGCCTGTGTAGCTCTCCTCACCGTGATCTGGCTGAGGTTCCATCTTTGCAGCCAGTCCTGGCGCGGACTGCGGTTGGCGGGAAAAAGGCGGAGTTGGATATTGATGGCGCGGATCTTGCATCTTCAAGCGATCGGTAGGCATGTCTTGCTCCAGGGTGTAATGCGTTCAGTTATAAAACCGCTTCGGAGCGATACCCACCCACCTTGGATATAGATCGTTACAGGTCACTCTATCGATCCAACTTAAGTTACAGAAGGCAGTGCTTCGTCAACCAGGAGGGGTGTCGCACCTCCAAATGGCACCCGTAGATGCAAAACAGATGATGGTTGAATGCTTGGTTAATGATGACTGTGCTATCTTACGGCAGAACATTACAGTGACGAGCTAGCGCTGTCTGAAAGTTAAAACCGACGCGCGATCGCGCTGGAAAGTGTAGCGTCAGTTGTACAGTTCAGAGCAACGCCTTATGTCTCAAGTCGCGGTCGTCACCGGGCAAATCACCATTAATGATGGGGGCACTTTTCTCTTAACGGCGGCTGATGGTTCGATCGACGATCAACGGGCGCAGGGTTTATTTGTACGCGATACCCGTCTAATTTCCTATTACGAAATCTCACTCGATCGCCAACCCCTGATCCCCCTTGCCTCCAGTACCATCACGCATCGCGTAGCTCGGTATGAATTCACGAATCCTGATCTGGAAACTGCCAATGGCATTGTCCCTGCTAAAAAATTGCTAATCACCGTCCGGCGAGACATTATTGGCGGCATGCACGAAGACATTGACCTGACCAACCATCATCAGGCGTGTGTTGATGTGCGGTTAATGCTGGCGATCCGCTCAGACTTTGTGGATGTCTTTCGAGTCAAAGCGCAGAAGTTGGTTACGGAAGGCAGGATGGAAACCACCTGGAGCGATGGGACACTCACCAATCTGTATCGCAATGGTGACTTTACCAGAGGCGTTCGCATTCGTCCTGAAGGAGCCAGTTCACCACCGCGCTATGCCAATGGTCGGCTTATTTTCGACATTGCCCTTGAGCCAGGTGAAACGTGGCATAGCTGTATTGATTTCATTGCCCTGGTAGATGGTGAAGAACTGGAACCCAAGCATACCGATGCGACGACCGATGTCACTCCAGCCGGGCAGGAGATGGAAAACTTCCTTAAAATTGCCACCCAATTGCGCTCCTCCAACCGATCGGTCGAGCAAGCGTATCACCAGGCGCTCGTCGATTTAGCGGCGCTACGAATTCCGGTCGATCACGGCTCCTTAGTGTGGATACCAGCGGCCGGTATTCCCTGGTTTGTCGCTGTGTTCGGTCGCGATCCCCTGGTTGCCAGTTTGCAGACGATGGCAGTAGCTCCTGGTTTGGCAAAAGGTACCTTGTTGAAGCTGGCTGAACTGCAAGCTACCGAAAAAGATGATTGGCGAGATGCAGAACCGGGCAAAATTTTACACGAACTGCGGCAGGGTGAGTTAGCCCAACTAGGCAAGATTCCGTCTTCACCATACTATGGCGCGATCGACACCACCCTTCTGTGGATCATCACCCTTTCTGAGATTTACCATTGGACGGGCGATCGCCGCTTATTAGACGACTGCTATACACCGTTGAATAAGGCGCTAGCCTGGATTGAGCAGTACGGTGATTTTGATGGCGACGGTTTCGTAGAATATTGCAGTCGCTCGTCCGATGGCATTCAGAATCAAGGGTGGAAAGATTCAGGTGATGCCATTCGAGATGCAGCGGGCGAAATTGTGAACCCTCCGATCGCGCTGTGCGAAACGCAGGGGCAAGTGTATGATGCGTGGCGACGAGCAGCGGCGCTCTATGAGGTTTGGGGTGAACCTGATCGCGCTCAAACCCTACGCAAAAAGGCAGACGAACTGTATCAACGGTTCAATGATCGCTTTTGGATGGAGAACGAAGGCTTTTATTGCCTGGGTTTAGATGGCAATAAAGCGCAGATTCAGTCGATCGCCTCGAATGCAGGACAATTGCTCTGGTCGGGTATTGTGCCAGCTGATCGAGCGAAACAGATCGTGCAACGTCTCTTTCAAGCAGATCTCTGGTGCGGTTGGGGCATTCGGACGCTATCAGCAAAGAATCCGGCGTATGACCCGATCGGTTATCACACGGGTAGCGTCTGGGCGCACGACAACGCTTTCATCGCCGCTGGCTTGAAGCGATATGGCTATCACGCCGAAGCTAACCAGATTGCGGAAGGAATCTTTGCGGCAGCCAGCCAGTTTCAGTTCCATCAAATGCCTGAACTCTTTGGTGGGATTGAGCGGCAGCCAGAAAGCTTTCCCGTGCCTTACGTGGATGCCAATATTCCGCAAGCGTGGGCAGCCGGTGCCATGCTCTGGCTGGTGAGCATCGTTTTGGGCCTGTCAGCCGATGCATCGAACCGCCAGCTTCACGTGCGGCCTTGTTTGCCTGCGTGGTTGCCCAATCTTCAACTAACGAATGTGGCAGTTGGCGACGCAACCGTTGACCTCCGGTTTTGGCGAGACGGTGAGCAAACTCAGTGGGAGGTGACGCAACAAAACGGTGAGTTGACGGTCGCTCATCCCGATCGCCCCAGAACGGAGTAGCCATCGCACAATTTTTACCAGTGGAGTTCAAGGTGTGACAGACGATCGCTACGACATTATTATCATTGGCACAGGGGCAGGTGGCGCGACGGTCGCTCATCGGCTGGCACCGAGCGGTAAGAAAATCTTGCTGCTCGATCGCGGCACGTTTTTACCCAGAGAGAAGGCAAACTGGAACCCACATGAGGTGTTTTCAGCAGAGCGCTATTTCAACGCTGGACCCTGGCGCGATAAGGCCGGGAAAAGCCTCCAGCCAGCCGCAGGCTACTGGGTCGGCGGCAATACCAAGTTCTATGGCGGCACCTTGTTTCGAGCGCGGGAAGCCGAATTTGATGCCGTGATTCACAAAGGCGGCCTTTCTCCCGCCTGGAGTCTGAAATACGCCGATTTTGAACCCTACTACACGCAAGCCGAAACGCTGTATCAAGTTCACGGCAAGCGAGGGCTTGACCCCACCGAACCCTGGACAACTGGGGAGTATGCGTTTCCTGCCATCAGTCATGAGCCGTGCATTCAAGACGTAAGCGATCGCTTAACCGCCAAGGGATTCCAGCCGTTCTATCTGCCAATGGCGATTAAGCTGAATGAGTCCCACCCGTTTCTGAGTGAGTGTATTCGCTGCGAAACCTGCGACGGGCATCCCTGCCTCGTTCATGCCAAGGCGGATGCAGAGGTAATTGGAGTCCGCCCAGCGATGCAGTACCCCAACGTGACGCTGCTGACCGATGCCAAAGTGCAGCGGCTGCATACCAGTGCTTCGGGTCGTGCCGTGACGATGGTGGAAACTGATGTTGCGGGTGAAGTTAAGCACTTTCGAGGCGACATTGTGGTGGTTGCCTGTGGGGCGATCAATTCAGCCGCTTTGTTGCTGCGATCGCACAACGATCAGCATCCCAATGGGCTGGCGAATGGCTCCGATCAGGTTGGGCGTAACTTTATGAAGCACAACTGTGGCGTAGTTGTAGGACTGATGCTTGAAGAAAACCATACCGTGTTTCAGAAAACCCTGGGTGTGAATGATTTCTACTGGGGTGAATCCGACTTTCCCTACCCAATGGGACAGGTTCAGCTATCCGGAAAAGTCAACAAGGAAATGTTGATGGATGATGTGCCTGTGGCGACTGGCGGCACCATTTCTCCTGAAAAGGCGGCTACCCACTCTGTAGATTGGTGGCTTATGGGTGAAGATCTGCCCGATCCTAATAATCGAGTCCATCTCAAGGGAGACCACATCCACATCGACTACACCGAAAATAATACTGAGGCGTTTCAGCGATTAGTGCAGCGCTGGATTGACGTGCTGAAGTCGATCGAAGTCGATCGAGGCTGGATTACAGAATCACGCTACTACCAGAGCAACTTTCCACTGCGCTGGGTAGCTCACCAGTGCGGCACCTGTCGGTTTGGTACTGATCCTGCTACGTCTGTTCTAGACCTTCATTGCCGCACTCATGAAGTTGACAATTTGTACGTGGTGGATGGCAGCTTCTTTCCGTCTAACATCGGCTGCAATCCAACTCTAACCATTGTCGCGAATGCGCTGCGAGTGACTGACCATTTGCTCGATCGACTGCAATAAACTGCCAACTTTTACAGCAACTAAGGTAATTACAATGCCCCCAGAATCTCGTCCGACGGCTGAGCAAATTCCTGCTCAAACGCTACCCTATCCTGCCAGTCAGGAAGACATGGTGCCCCAGCCGGATAGTGATTTGTCTAACTACAAGCCTGCAAACAAGCTGCAAGGAAAAGTGGCGTTGATTACTGGTGGCGATTCAGGCATTGGTCGAGCGGTAGCGATCGCCTATGCAATGGAAGGTGCCGATGTTGCCATTCTGTATAACGAACATGATGACGATGCCAAGATCACCCAATCCAATGTGGAAGCGAAGGGACAGCAGTGCCTCCGCATCAAAGCGGACGTGCGAGACTCGGAGCAGTGCAAGAAAGCTGTGGCACAGACCGTCGAGAAATTTGGTCATCTCGATATTTTGGTGAATAATGCTGCCTATCAAATGGTGCAGTTCAAGTTAGAAGACTTAACGGATGACCAGTTCCGACGCACGTTAGAAACAAACGTGTTTGGTTACTTCTATATGCTTAAAGCGGCCCTGCCTCACCTGAAGGAGGGTGATGCGGTCATCAATACCAGCAGTATTCTGGGGCTAATCGGCAAAGAATTCTTGATTGACTATTCCACCAGCAAAGGGGCGATCAATGCGTTTACTAAAGCGCTGGCGCAAAACTTGGCAGAGCGTAAGATTCGCGTCAATGCAGTGGCTCCTGGCCCGGTTTGGACTCCTAACATCCCTGGCACAATGACGGCAAAGCAGGTAGATAATTTTGACGTAGACAACGCGATGAAACGATCGGCTCAGCCAGAGGAACTGGCTCCAACCTACGTTTACTTCGCGTCCGAAGACAGCAGCTTTGTCACGGGTGCCATTCTCGAAGTCACAGGCGGTCAAGTTTCTAGCACGTGATGAAGATGTCTTAAAAGCAACAAATCAGTGAGCAACGGACAAGGAACGGATGCATCGGATGGTAAATTACGAGCGAGAGCCGTTAGCTATCCGTTACATCCGGTATGAATCCGCTGCTAACCATACTTCTCAGACATCCTCTGATGACTATTCAATCTACTACTATTGCATCGGTTAGCTTAACGATCGCTGAAATGGAGCGATCGCTCCATTTCTACACCACCGTTCTAGTGGTCAGTCAATGATTAATTGACGGGTAGAGCCGATACAGTTTTACCCTGG
>NZ_JCACKR010000001.1:0-10406 GCF_059505485.1 Stenomitos rutilans | reverse complement strand
AGCGATTTCCTCAAGTCTTATGTCACCTTTCTACGCCCCAACTGCGTAAGTCCTAACCAAATCAAATGGTTTATTGAGGAAAACAGAGATTGGGTAGAAATCTGGGATGATGGCGACGACATTGAGGATGAACAGTATTTCCAATATGGGGAACATCAAGACTGTTGCTCGATAAGAGGTCGATATATGAAGACCGCTCTCCAGCTTAGCTCTACTGAAGATGGCTATGTTTTTCTTCTCAACCCGCAGGTTTTAGACTCTCGAAATGAATGGGAAGCCTGGGATTTTGGTAATAAACTACCTGGTGCCAATCGCTATCGTTCGTTTTGGGACATGATGCAGAACGTGTATAAAAGAAGTTTTGGTTCTTGAACAACCTGAGAGCTAGGTGCAATGGACTGAAGCAGTCTGATGTTTTTGAGCTGTAGTCACCTTTACCTTCTTAGTAAAAGACACAGACCGTCTTGTTAAAGAAGCTTTCCCTGAGTTGTATGTCAAGCCCAGTTGTTCTAAAGGCACTTCAAATCATGCTACTAAACCAAAGCTCGCAATGATTGCAAGATCCTTCATAATTCAGGGGTATGCCTCAGTATTAAGAAAGAACGTGAGCGATCGGCAGTTCAACTTAACATCTTGTCTGATAGCCCTCTTGCTGGCGTTGATGCCGCTTTTGACGGGTTGCGATCTACCACAAGTGAGCGCTGAGGATCGCCTATTTTTGAATCTATCAGCAGACTTTTTGGGAGCGTATCAGCTTCCGAAGCAGGAGTTTCAGGGAACTCGGGTGGGTGGGCTGTCGGCAATCACCTACGATCGCCAGCGCGATCGCTTTTATGCCATTTCGGACGATCGCAGTGAGTTTGCGCCTGCCCGGTTCTACACGCTGAAACTGGCGTTAGATACGGCGGATGGCAAAGCCCCAAAGCTTAAGCAAGTCGCGATCGAAGCCGTCACGACGATTGCTAATGAAGGCGGCAAGCCTTACGCAAAGGGCACGATCGACCCTGAAGGCATTGCACTCTCACCGCTGGGCACTGTGTTTATCTCCAGTGAAGGCGTAACGCATGATGGCGTACCGCCTTTTGTGCGCGAGTTTGACTTGAAAACAGGACAGTGGAAGCATAGCCTGCAAATTCCCAAACGCTACATCCCTGATGCAAAGGGTGAGCAGCAAACGCAAGGTGTACAGGACAATCTGGGTTTTGAAGCGTTGACCACGACTCCTGGTGGATATGGCAAAACCGCCGTAGAGCCGTTTCGTTTGTTTACAGCCACTGAGTCGTCCTTGAAGCAAGATGCTGAACCTTCTAAAGCAGCACAGGGAGCCAAGAACCGTTTGCTGCATTACATGCTGGAGGCAAATAGAGCCTTGCTCGTTTCAGAACACCTTTACCAGCTCGATCCGCCGCCAGAAGAGGCTATCAATCACGGGTTAACCGAACTGACCGCGATCGATCAGGGCGGGCATTTTCTCAGCCTGGAGCGATCGTTCGGTACCAATGGCTTTCAGGTAAAGCTGTTTCAATTAGCAACAGGTGGTGCAACGGATATTTCTACGATCGATAGCTTGAAAGGCGCTCTGCGCGGTACGGTTGCCATTCCCAAAAAGCTACTGCTTGACCTCTCTTCGCTCAATCTACCGCTGGATAACCTGGAAGGCATGGCGATCGGCCCTCGCTTGCCCGATGGTAGCCGCAGTTTGTTACTGGTTAGCGATGACAACTTTCGGGAAGAACAGGTGACACAGTTTTTACTGTTTCGGTTTAGAGGGTTGGGGTAAGGTGGAAGGTAGAGGGCGCGAGGGGATTAGGGGAAGCGGAGGGAGCAGAGGAAGCAGGGGGAGCGGAGCGCAACTTAAGCTGTCTCTCTAGCCTCCCCAACTTCCCACCCCTCTATTGCAACAGACTTTCTCAACCGCATCTGCGTAGACAGCGATCGCTTTAACATAGTGTCAGTCTTTCAATGCACACACGATCGATGACTCACTCTACCGATATTGCAGCTCTGGGCCGTTGGATGGCGGCCGATTTTAGCAATCAGGCACAAGCATTTGAGAACCCGCCCTTTTTTGCTCATATTCGCGTTTGTATGCGTCCACTACCGATCGAATTGCTGTCGGGTTTAAGTCTGCTGTTAGAGCAAGCGTATGACTATGCGCTCAAGCAGCCGTATCGGTTGCGGGTGTTAAAGCTAGTTCCGGCTGGCGATCGCATTGAAATTGAGAATTATCTGGTACACGACGAAGCGCAGGTTTACGGTGCCACCCGCGACGTTGAGCGGCTACAAACACTCAAAACCGATCAACTCGAAAAAATGTCTGGCTGTACTGCCCATGTGCAGTGGACAGGGCATAGCTTTAAGGGGCATATCGAACCTGGCAAAGCCTGCATTGTAATGCGGGGCGATGTTAAGACGTATCTTGACAATGAGTTTGAGATTGATGGCGAGAAATTCACCAGTCACGATCGCGGACGTGATCCCGAAACTGACGAGCACCTGTGGGGATCAATTGCGGGGCCGTTTGAGTTTGTGCGCTGGGCCAGCTTTGCCGATGAGGTAAAGGTCTAAGTTGTGAAGGTATAAGCATGTACGATTTGCTCCTGCGTCATGGTCAGTTACTCCAGTCTGACGGGACAATTGTCGCGGTCGATCTTGCGATTCAGCAAGGAGTCATTGCGGCGATCGCACCCCAAATAACGGAGCCTGCAAAACAGGAACTGGATCTGCAAGGGCAGTTGGTCAGCCCTCCATTTGTCGAGTCTCACATTCATCTGGATTCTGCTCTAACGGTTGGCGAACCCCGCTGGAACCAGAGCGGCACGCTATTTGAAGGCATTGAAATCTGGCGCGATCGCAAGCAAAACCTTTCTCTCGAAGATGTGAAAACTCGTGCCATTACAACGCTGAAGCAGCAGGCGATGCAGGGCGTTCTGTTTGTCCGCACTCATGCCGATGTGAGTGAAGCCAGTCTGATAGCACTGCAAGGGCTACTAGAGGTGCGTGAAACCGTGAAGGATTGGATCACGCTGCAAGTAGTGGCCTTTCCGCAAGACGGTATTTTTGGCTCATCGCAGAATGACCACCTGATGGAACAAGCAATGGAGATGGGTGCCGATGCGGTTGGTGGCATTCCCCATTACGAGCTGACGCGCGAAGATGGCGTGAAATCGGTTCATCGCATCTTTGAACTGGCGCAAAAATACGATCGCCTCATCGACATCCACTGCGACGAAATTGATGACGATCAGTCTCGCTTTCTGGAAGTGGTGGGAGCCTGCGCCATTCGTGCAGGGATGGGATCTCGCGTGACAGCGAGCCACACCACGGCGTTTGGCTCCTACAACAATGCTTACGCCTTCAAGCTTCTGGGCCTTCTTCACCGCACGGAGCTGAACTTTATTGCCAATCCTCTCATCAACATTACGCTTCAAGGCCGCACCGATACCTACCCCAAACGTCGAGGCGTCACGCGCGTGAAGGAACTCTGGCAGCAGGGCATGAATGTCAGCTTTGGGCATGACTGCGTTCAAGATCCCTGGTATTCGTTAGGCACAGGCAACATGCTGGATGTAGCCTCAATGGGTCTCCACGTTTGCCAAATGACAGGTACGGCTGAAATTGACGCTTGCTACGACATGGTGACGTGGAATGGTGCCAGGACGTTGAATATCAGCGATCGCTACGGCGTTGAAGTTGGCAAACCCGCAAACTTGATTGTGCTAGATGCCCGCGATCGTTACGATGCCATTCGCCGCCGTGCGATCGTGAGCTACGTGATTTCTCAGGGCAAGCTCTTAGTATCTACGGAGCCACCAAAAACCATTTGGCACCGGGAATGAGCAGAGCAACCATCTTCGCCACGCCTAGTAGCACAGGTTTAGCAAGCGGTTCGGTTTACCGATCCGGCTTAAATGTTGCAGTCTTGACAAGGTTTTGTTACATTTATTTACACATATTGAAACAAAAGTTTACGGAGAGTCCTCATGATTATCTTAGCTACCTTATTCGTCGTGGGTTGGGTTGCTGTCGCGGTTCTGGGAACGCAAGCCTATTTCCGAGGTGAACAGTCTAAGCCCATTCATGAGCGCAACTGGCGTTCAGAATCCTTTGAAGCGCTGTCAGAAGCTGTAACAGGCACCACGATCGACTACAGCACTCGCGTTCCTGCTTATATTCCACTAGACGTTTACTCCAGCGAACTGCTGCCCGACGTTTAAGCTGTTTAGCCTGAGTAAGCTCGACTTTACTTTGTTCAGAAAGCTCTAGTTGACGTGCCCCTGCTCTAAGGACAAGCAGGGGCTTTTTTGGCGCTCCCTTCTGCCTGCTTGCATCCAGCAGGCAAAATGGTACACTTGTCTTACTAAGTAGTACATCTGCTTTAAGCCAGGATTGTAACACCGCACCCAGCATGCTGTGACCATCTGTCTACATCGGGCTTAAGTAGTGAGCGTATGGGGTTAGTGAATGACTCTAGAGCAACCACTCGGCTCTGTTGTTCAGGGTTCGCTTAGCCAAGGGTTAGAAGTGCGCTTACACCCCGACGTGTTTGTCGAAGACATGCGGGTCGGTAAGTTTCTCGTGGTGCAGGGGATGCGATCGCGCTTCTTTTGCATGCTCACCGATGTTTCCCTGGGCACGGGCAGTCCTCGCATTCTGGCAAATCCGCCTGATCCCAACAGCTTTTTACAAGAGGTGCTTGCGGGTACAGGGACGTTTGGCACGATTAATTTAACGCCGATGTTGATGTTTACACCGGGGGAAAGGAGTCAGGAGTCAGGAGTTAGGAATCAGGAGTTGAAAGCCAACTCAAAACCCAGCACTCAAAACTCAAAACTCTCTTCCTACAAGGCTCAGACTAGTGCTGATATTGAATTATTGCCTGTCAAAACGATCCCCGGTCACTTTAGCCAGGTATTTGATGCGAGTGAGCGAGATTTTCGGGCGGTGTTTGGTTGGGAGGATGATCCCAGTCGGCGAAATTTTGCGATCGGTCAGCCGATCGACACGGCTGTGCCTGTGTGTCTCGATCTCGATCGCTTTGTTGAACGCAGCAACGGGGTGTTTGGAAAGTCGGGAACAGGAAAGTCCTTTCTGACGCGGTTGTTGCTCTCTGGCATTATCCGCAAGCAGGCAGCGGTGAATTTGATCTTTGATATGCACTCAGAATACGGCTGGGAAGCGGCCCGTGAGGGTAAGCAGTTCAGCACGGTAAAAGGGCTGCGGCAGCTTTTTCCAGGACAGGTGCAAATCTATACGCTTGATCCCGATTCGACCAAGCGGCGTGGGGTGCGGGATGCTCAGGAGCTTTACATCAGCTATGACCAGATTGATGTCGAAGATTTAATGCTGGTGCGAGGCGAACTGAATCTATCGGAGGCCAGTCTGGAAAACGCGATTATTCTCCGCAACGAGTTTGGCAAAGCCTGGATTACGCGTCTGCTGGCGATGAGCAACGGCGAAATCCAGGAGTTTTGTGAAACCAAGATGGGCAGTAAATCTTCCATCATGGCGCTGCAGCGGAAGCTCAATCGTTTGGATGAGCTGAAATACATTCGCCAGTCCTGTCCTCATAATTATGTAGGTCAGATTTTAGAGTCGATCGATGCGGGTAAGCATGTGGTGGTGGAATTTGGCTCTCAGTCCAATCTACTGTCTTACATGCTGGCGACGAATGTGATTGCGCGGCGTATTCACCATGCCTACGTGCGCAAAGCCGAGCAGTTTTTGCAGACCAAAAAGGTGAGCGATCGCCCCCGTCAACTGGTCATCACGATTGAAGAAGCTCACCGCTTTCTCGATCCCTCGACGGTCGGACAAACCATTTTCGGCACGATCGCCCGTGAAATGCGAAAGTATTTTGTGACCCTGCTGGTGGTGGATCAACGTCCGTCTGGCATTGACAACGAAGTGATGTCTCAGATTGGCACGCGCATTACTGCTCTATTGAATGATGAAAAAGATATTGATGCCATTTTTACCGGGGTTTCGGGCGCACAGAGTTTGCGATCGGTCTTAGCCAAGCTCGACTCTAAGCAGCAGGCACTCATCCTGGGTCACGCGATTCCGATGCCCGTTGTCGTTAAAACTCGTCCCTATGATGAAACGTTCTATGCCGAAATTAGCGAACCTGCCTGGGAAGAATTGCCAACTTCCGTGGTCTTTAAAGCGGCTGAAGCTGCTAGAGCAGATCTTGGCGTTTAAGCTGAGGCCACAGCATCAAATTGAAGCGAGGCCGAGATCGCTCAGGGGTTGCCCTCTTAGGCGGATCGATCGCGGGCTATGGCACACGTTTATGTTGTAGTCAAAGATAGATCTGATTGGCGAGCCGCAACGTAAAACTAGTGAAGTCAATCGAAAGACGGACTTATACCCATCGATCGGTTCGGTTATCACGCTTAATGGGGACTATTTTGAAGCAAGTAATCAAGTCAAAATAGAGCATGTACAGACCTGGTATAACCTTTTTGACTAAAGACCCTAAGTTCCAAATTTCGCTACATAGGTGTGTACGTCTGATTCAATGACACTGCAATCTAGCTCTTGCACACTGCGAATGCTGCTTGCAACCGCACCTCAAAACCTTAAGAGATCTGGAACCTTATGTGCTGTGAAAGATTCACAAATCATCCAATCGGGTCATTCTACAGGGCGAAACTAACTGTCTGGGCTAGCGTCTATAATATAGGCTATCGATTCAACACAAACTCATAATGACTCCGCCTTGGTGCTTCACAATCTGGTTATTTCTTTCTCTGTAAGTGCTTCACCTCTTGCTTCTTAACGTTATTTCTACCAAGTTTTCTGTTTTGCTAGACAACGCTTTTACTTCCAGAAAATCGCGCTAGGCCGTTTAGGATTGCTTTTGCAACATCTGCCGTCATGACAGTGAGACGCAAACACCAGCAACTAAGTGGCTGCGCTGTTTGCAAAGTATTTCTCGTTTCGCAGACGGTTTATCAAGCAGAAACCTTGTCTCTCCTGTCTTAACTGATTTTACTGATGTCCTAACTGATTTTACTTAGGGCACGTGTTTTCGCTTCAGTCCCATGTTCCCTGTCCTTTGTCTACGGAGTTCTACGCATTCATGGCTACTGCCAACACCAAAACTAAAACGACAAAACCTACCTTTACGGCAGATATGGTTCGGACGTACCTGCACGAAATTGGTCGTGTGCCGATGCTGACCCATGAACAGGAAATCATTTATGGCAAGCAGGTACAGCAGATGATGGCACTGCACGACCAAAAAGAAGCGCTTGCCCAAACGCTTGACCACGAACCCACCGCGCAGGAGTTAGCAGACCATGCGCAGATGAGTGAAGCCGATCTTGATGAAGTGATGCGTCGCGGTCAGCGTGCTAAGCAAAAGATGATTGAGGCCAATCTGCGCCTTGTGGTGTCGATCGCCAAGAAGTACCAGAAACGCAATTTGGAGTTTCTAGATCTGATTCAAGAAGGCACAATGGGGCTGGAGCGTGGCGTTGAGAAGTTTGATCCCATGCGTGGGTATAAGTTCTCGACCTATGCGTACTGGTGGATTCGTCAAGCCATCACACGGGCGATCGCTCAACAAGCGCGTACCATTCGCTTGCCCATTCACATCACTGAAAAGCTCAACAAAATCAAGAAAGTGCAGCGCGAACTCGCACAACAGTTGGGGCGCAGCGCTACGGCGGCTGAAATCGGGGTTGCCTTGGAGCTTGAGCCTGCTCAGATTCGGGAGTATCTGACGATCGCACGTCAGCCTGTTTCCCTTGATCTGCGCGTGGGTGATAACCAGGATACTGAGCTACAAGACCTGCTGGAAGATGATGGCCCGTCGCCAGAGCATTACATGGCGCAAGAGTCATTGCGTCAGGACTTAGAAACCCTCATGGCTGACCTGACGCCTCAGCAACGTCAGGTGATTGCCTTGCGCTATGGCTTAGAAGATGGCAACGAGCTATCGCTAGCCAAGGTGGGCGAACGACTGAACCTTAGCCGTGAGCGGGTACGGCAGCTTGAGCGGCAAGCGCTTGATCACTTGCGTCGCCGGAAAGCAAACGTGCGTGAGTATCTAGCTAGCTAAACAGCCTGCTAGCTGGACAGTAATTTGAGGCAACGTTTTGAGGATAAGCCATTAGAACTGCTTATCCTCTTTTTTTTCAATTGCAGTCATGCAATGTAGCCGTAGCCAGTTTGAGTAGAACAGGGTGCAGAGCCGAAATACCTGGTTGGAGACAACGCTTCAAGCCATTCATTGATCGCTTCACGCTCTCATATTTCTGGCGATCGCTAAACAAACGAATACAGCAACGTGCTAGACGGTGTAGACGCTTCAGAGTCAGCCTGCTAGGTGAGCGAATTGAATTTTCACCCTCAGCACTTACATGATGGAGATCATGACTGTTCTAACCGAAGTGACAGGCTGGTATAGCTATGTCAAATCAAGCCAAGCCGCAAGGCGACGACTGCAACTTGAATACGACAATCAACCCCAAGTTTATTCATAATGCTACGGACGTGGGTTTTGACGGTGTTTGGGCTGAGGTGAAGGGTGGTTGCGATCGCTGGATTGCTACGACCTTCTACTAGCAATTTTAGAATTTCTAGTTCACGCGACGAGAGCCGACTGAACTTGATTAAGCTGGGAGACTGCATCAGTTTTGATTCACTAGTAAGCATTTGAATCGAGTTCTCGCTGGGCATTATCAGTAGGCTCTTAAAGAGTAGGAAAGTCAGTATGCTGCTAGAAACAGCAAGAATTTAGACGGAAACTTACCATTGTGAGAACAATTCATTGAAAGGCCTCGTCTCACCACGTACTCCACTAGATGAAGCCGTTGATCAATCATCCGCCTTACCCAGATGAATGCCTAGTGAAGATCATCAAGTTAAGGCGGAACTTAAAGCCAAGCTGGAGCTTTTCCGGGTGTAGCAGTCGGTCTTTACAAGGGAACAACTTAAGTGATCGATCGAGTGGAATTGCTAAGCAGCGCTTTTAGTACGATCGTCGAACGTTCTTTAGCCCTCGCTAGAGCGAGACACCGCGTGTCAGAGTCGATCGTGAGTGTTTGAAAAGGGTTTATAAAGGTGCTTGCAACCGACCAGACAGTTGAGGAACGGTAGGGGGGGCATCATCTCGACCTTGATGAAATCACGGCTGCCTCTGACTTTTCCTTAAGGTACTGGTTGAAAGCATGATGGGCAATGCCCAAATACGTCAAAAAGTTCACTTAAAACGCCAAGTGCTCATGTAGAGCTTCGGCGGCCGTATAGGGCAGTACACCCTGTAGACTAGGGAACAAACGCAAGGCTTCGCTAACCTTTACGAGAAGAAAACCCGTATGCAGACTGTTGTCTCAGCCAAATTGATTCAGGGAATCTTGACTGCAGCTGCTCATTACGGCTTGAAGATAGAAGACATTATGACGGCAGTTGGCCTTACTTCTGAATTGCTTGAAGATGTCGAGGCGAGACTTTCCCACGAAACGTACTGTAATCTGTGGCGTACTATTGCCTATCAGTCCGACGATCCAACTGTGGGGCTACAGATGGCAGAGTTCATCCGGCCTGCCACGCTAGATGTTTTGGGCTATATGATCTGCTACAGTGCGAACTTGGCGGAAGCGATCGATCGCATTGTGCAATACTCTCGATTAATGCACGCTGGCATTGTGGTTCTTTTTAAAGTTCAGGACAATGTTGCACGATTAACGATGACGTTTGGCGATGAATACATCGCTATCCATCGGGCTTACCACCAGTGGGCTTTAGCAGGGTTGATTCTCATCTGTCGTCGATCAACGGGCGTGGATATAATGCCCTTGAACGTTGGGTTTCAGCACTCTGAGCCAGACGATCTCTCTGCCTACCAGTCTTTGTTTCGATCGCCCCTGGAATTTGATCAGCCCTACAACACGATCGCTTTTGATACGGCACTGCTGGATCTACCGTTATTGAATGCTGACTCTACCCTATCTGCTATTTTTGATCAGTGTGCCGAGAAAGCGTTGGCAGCATTGCCAAGCTCTGATCGTCTGGAAGACCGGGTGCGTCAAGCGCTGGTTGCAAATTTGCGCAGTGGCAATCCCACGATTGAAGCGGTTGCCGCACGTGTGAAATATGCTCCGCGTACTTTGCAACGTAAACTTAAAGAAGAAGGAACCTCCTACCGCGATTTGCTAGATGAGGTTCGGCGAGAGCTTTCCATTCATTACTTGCGGGAAGAGCGGATTGCGATTGGTGAAATTGCTTTCCTACTCGGTTTTTCAGGTACAAGTGCGTTCTACCGGGCGTTTAAACGCTGGACTGGCATTTCACCGGGAGAGTTCTGGGCGACCCCTGCGATCGAGATTGCCAACGTTGGTTAACTGAGATCTTGCACCAGTCTCAACAAGGGGTTGCCAAAGGGGGAGAAACCTGAA